>CAZAKB010000171.1:0-6032 GCA_964485475.1 uncultured bacterium | reverse complement strand
AATGCGGGGCCGACGGGACTCGAACCCGCAACTTCTGGCGTGACAGGCCAGTGCTCTAACCAATTGAACTACGGCTCCATTTTCAAAGACCTGATTGCTCAGGCGGACGCAAATTTAAAGATTTTATCAGCATAGCGCAAGCAGAATCAATGAATTGGGGAAAAATTATTTCCACTGTGAATTATTCATTATATTAATCATTGAAATGGAATATTAGTATTTATTGGGAGATTGAAACATGGGATTTAAATGTGGAATTGTCGGTCTGCCAAACGTAGGTAAATCGACGTTGTTCAATGCGCTGACCCGTGCGGGTGTAGCTATGGAAAATTATCCCTTTTGCACTATTGATCCACATGTGGGTGTGGTCGAGGTACCGGATAAGCGCCTGGAACTGCTTAGAAAAATCTATCAACCGGATAAAGTTATTCCCACAACCCTGCAGTTTGTGGATATTGCCGGATTGGTTAAAGGGGCTTCCAAGGGTGAGGGGCTCGGCAACCAATTCCTCTGTCATATTCAGGCCGTCGATGCTCTGGTACACATCGTGCGTTGCTTTGAGGATGCGAATGTGGCACATATCGATACTCAATTGAACCCGAAGCGGGATTTCGAGATCGTGGAAACAGAGATTCTGCTGAAAGACCTGGAAACGGTTGAAAACCGAATCCGAAAAATTCATGTTAAGGTCCGAACAGGTGATCAAACATTAAAAAAGCCATTGTTGGTTCTCGAAGAACTACGTGAATTATTGTCGCATGGTAAGGCGGCAAAAAATTACCATGCCCATCCGGAAGAGGAAGCATTTATCCGGGAATTGGCATTGTTATCCAATAAACCCGTTCTAATTGTGGGAAATATATCCGAGGATGAAGCCACATCCGGTCGAAAAACACAGGTAACTGAACAATTCGATAAATTTGCTCTGTCTACGGGGAATCTCTTTCTGACCTTGTCTGCGAATCTGGATCTGGAAATGGCGGAGTTAGACTCTGGTGAACAGCAGCTGCTTATGAGAGAATGGCATATTTCGGAACCAGGCTTGAATCGGCTGATCAATGCCGGTTATACATTACTGAAACTGATCACTTTTTTTACCATGGAATCCAATATATGTCAGGCCTGGACCTTACCGGTCGGCTCATCGGCCGTTAAAGCTGCATCTCAAATTCATAGTAGTTTTGAGGAACGGTTTATCAAAGCGGAAGTCCGTCATTGGAGTGATATTGAAAAGACCCGGTCCGAAAGACTGATGCATGACCAGGGATTGACACATATCGAAGGTAAAACATATGTCGTTAAAGATGGCGATGTAATTACATTTAAACTGGCGCCAGGATAGAGGGAATAACAGGGGTTATTCTAAAATAGTTTAAAAAAAAATTGAAAGATGTTGATCCGGATTAATCAGACGGGTAATAAAATATTATTTCACCTATTTGGATATTTCCGTTGATATTGCGGGGACCGATTGTGCCACGATACCGGACAATTTTCTGATAATTGTCAGGAGAATAGTAAAAACTGATGGATGGAACGAACTGTTTGACAATCCAGGAAGTGGGCTCCAGGATTATCTCAAGATAGTCTTTGCCGTTAATTGTCTTAATTCCATTTTGACAAACTTGAAATTCATAACTGTTGAGTTTGTCTACAACCAGCAGCTGAAAAGTGAGAATCTCACCATTTACTATCCGGTTCATTTTATTGGAGATATACATCGGCACATATGACCCGTGCAATGTTATTCCGTTGTAAGGTATGATTTTTTCCTGAATCGGAGTATTGGACCGGGCCCTGTACCGGAGTTTATAACCCTGCTCTGTCAGATATATTTCCTCTAAACGTCCGGTTTGCTGGTCGGAAACTTTCAGCTCAACCGGCTGAAATGTTTTACTTTCAAAGGTGACATTTTCCGTGATGATAGTATTGCCAAGTTTGTCGAAAAATTGATGTTTTTTGGTCGCTGTCTGACTATTTTCCGAAAACTCACCTCCGCAAGTGTATTGCATCTCATTTTTAACAAGAACCTCTGCGGTATAGGCTTCATTCAACGCCCATATCGGTGCGCTGAATCCCAGTATTATTACGGTAAAGCGAAGGATCTGATTTAGTGGTTTCAATATAAATCACCGGTTTTTATCAATAGAGCCAATTTTACATAGAATAAAGCGTGGCTAATCTATACAAATCCTGGTGAAATTCAAATGAATATGGCTATCTAAAATTTTGGTGCTTCGACTAATTTTAAAAACTTCAATAACAGTAAAGAAATAACCAGTGCAATCCCAAAAACACCGCAAGTCAGCAACAAACTCCAATTCCACCACAGCGGGGCATTGATTAGGATTCCGTACCCCAGAATGATGGGGACCATAAACAGGTTCATCAGTCCAACCTCGACGGCCACAGGGGTTTTAAATTCCGGATCCACGATTCTGAGCAGTAGTAATCCACTGGATACAGTACCGGTCACCGCGCCATAAATTGTTACTGACCGCTCGATGTTATGGTCCCAGAGTCTTCGTCCAAGGTAAATGACGATGAATGTCGTGACAAGTCCACCGATCAGAGCCATAATTGAAACCGGAAGAATATACTTCCAGAGAACCACGACCTGAATAGCCATTACAGTGGAAACAATCAAATAATCCACAGATAGACCGGTAATCCGCCGTTGCAGCCCGGAATCAATCAAATGGTCAATTTTTAACCGTTTCATGATCATTTTAACCAAAAATGCGATGGCCATGCCGATGAAAAAGAAAAATCCCCAAAGCATCTTAGCAACATCGGGTGGCAGGATTTTCCCCAGAAGCAATGTAACACCATAGGCCAGTAGATACACCAGACCAATCAGCGCTGCGTGAAACGCCAGGGTCTCGATATTACCGGAATGCATTGTCAGATTTCCGGCCGACTCCTTTTCCTGATCTTTAGGGATAATACCTTTCAGAATATGTTTTGGTAATGAGGCCGGTGCAAGTGTGGAATGGCCCTTGCGGATCCCCCAATTGGCGATTGGAACACCGACAAAAAATGAGAATAGAAAGCCAATCGCGGCAAATGTCAGACCGATCGTTGCAGCGTATTCAAAACCGACGGTTTCCCAGACTTTACCAAAGGACAATGCCTGACCGGGACCTTCTTCAAACCCCAGAGAAAGGAGAAAACCGAAGGTTGGAAACAGTTTCATACCGAAAAGTCCAAACAGAAGCACAATCCCACCCCCAATCACGGCCTGCAAAGAAAAGGAGATACTTTGAACAATGGCCATCCAAGCCGATCCCCGGATATAGTCTTTTCCCCGGATTACGTTTTTTTCGTCTTCGTTACTGCTGGACAAACCGACAGATATAAAAGAGATATTAAAAAAATGATACGCGAATGTTTCCAGGGAAGACGCCCCGATTTTTATAATACCGGTGCTAATAAAAATTAATCCCAATAAGCCACCGAGCAGACAGCTAGGGATTAGAAAATATTGGAAAAACCGGAGTTTGTTTCTGAGATAAATTCCAATAAGTAACATGATAGATAAAAATCCAAAAGTTAGCATGGGTTGAAACGGAAATGGAACATTCATCGATCTGTGTCCCCTATGTTAATTAACTGATAGCCGTTGCATAATATTGAATTAAGTTAAAAAATAGTGTCACTATTGCAAATACCCATTTGGGTATTGAGATTAACAATAAAGATAATTATTCTATACATGGTACTGAATTTTATTAGAAAACTGAACATTGAGGGTGTAATACGATGGATAAAAAAGTTCGTTGGGGAATTCTGGCAACCGGTGGTATCGCCCGTGTATTTGCTGCTGATCTGAAACTTCTTGACAATGCCGAGCTGATGGCTGTGGGTTCTCGCAGTCCTGAAAATGCAGATAAATTTGCCAAGGATTTTGATATTCCAATCCATTTCGGCAGTTATGATGAATTGGCGGCATGTCCGGAAGTGGATGCTGTTTATTTAGCAACGCCACACCCGTTTCACAAGGAAAACACACTATTGTGTCTGAATGCAGGCAAAGCCGTCCTCTGTGAAAAACCTTTTGCCATGAATGCCATTGAAGCCCGGGAAATGATAGCGGCGGCGCGGGCGAACCATGTCTTTTTAATGGAGGCGATGTGGGTCCGCTTTACGCCACTGTTTCAAAAAGTGAAGCAATGGCTGAAAGATGGATTGATTGGCGATGTTCGTTATTTGCAGTCAGATTTCGGATTTCGTTCGGATAAAGGTCCCGAAAGCCGTGTCTTTAACCCGGCACTGGGTGGCGGTTCGCTTCTGGATGTTGGTGTGTATCCAATTTCCTTCGCTTCTTTTGTGTTCGATAAACAACCCAGTGTGATCAAAACCTGTGGTTATCGTGGTGCGACTGGCGTGGATGAGCAGGAATCTCTCATATTTGAATATGATAGTGGTCAAACATCTTCGATTTTTTCTGCAAATACGCTGGAAACGAAAAAGGAATCAATTATTTTCGGTTCAAATGGTTTTATCCACATTTATGGACCTTGGAATCAATTGAAGCATGTCTGCATTACGGTCGATGGGAAGGAAATTATTGAAGAATTTCCCGTCTTGGGGCGCGGGTACACTTATCAGGCTATTGAAGTCATGGATTGTCTACGCAAAGGTAAAACTGAAAGTGACATATTACCACTGGTTGAAACTCTGGCGATTATGGAAACCATGGATACCATTCGGGCGCAGTGGAATTTTAAATATCCGATGGAATAGCTAATTATTCGCATAGCAATACAGACAATGATGCTGACAGGTATTATACGTACCAATGTCATGACTGGCGTAACAGCCGCATTCCTTACGGGTCGGTTTTAACTGACCGGTGAACTGAATTTCAGGGTACAATTGTTGCAACAATTCAGTATCAATGCAGTGGCCTTTTATAATGCTGGCGGCCTCTGCAAGACTGTTTTCGCAGCAGGTAAAAACACGGATTCCATGATTTTCTGCAATGGCATTTATCTGCCGGGCTATATCTACCTGTTCGAAGAATTGTGGTTGGTAAAACCGGATATCATCACTTCGTTCAAGTTTATTGAAACGTCGCTGTACTTTGCCGTAGAGATCGACAAAACTAACATGGCAGCGGGTCACAACGCCCTCCAGTTTAGCTGCGAGAGTTGCAAAGGCCGCGATGCGTTCTTCTGCGGGAGTTATACTTGACAAAATGATTGGATCAAAGCGCCACTGAACCGTCTCTTTGCCATAATTCTGTGATAGAAACACAGCGGTTTGAATTGTAGCCTGAACATCCGGAGTATTTGGTTCAAACAGCTGTTTTGCCCGGTCATGAAATCCGTTGATTGTAAAATGGAACAGAAAACGATGTTCGTATAGTGATCCGATTTTATTAAGAGTGGGAATAAATGCTTTATAATCCTTTGACCAGAATACAATTGCGCTGATATCATCGGGTTTCAATGAAATCCGGTAAGTTTTATTTGAAAACGGATTGGGTACATCAACAAATCCCCGGACTATCTGCTGATGGAACCAGTCTCCATGAAATGCCGGTATATCGGTTCGCCGGCTGGCCGAAATAATCTGGCCGGAACTGTTTTTCATAAGGGGAATATGGCAGGAATTAAAGGAATGTTATTCTTCGGTTATGATATCCTCATATGACGACAGTGTCCGTTTTTCACGGATAACGTGAATGAGTTTGTATGTATCGTCAGAAGGATGCAGGTCAAAGGCAATTTCGGCTTCTTTGATGGCGTATTCGTACCATCCTTTTTTAGTATAGGCAATGGCCAGGTGGTGATGGGCTTTGTACTGATCCGGGTCTGCCTGGGTGGCAGATTTGAACTCCAGGATCGCCTCATTGATCAGTCCTTTTTCAGAATACCATTTACCAAGATCGAAGTGGCTTTTGTAATTTTTATTACTACAACCGGACAGCAGAACAACGCCGACCATTATAACGCAAAGCAATGTAAATTTTTTCATGGGTACTCCTGGAATTAAACGCCTCATTACAGAGATAAATATAGCGGAAA
>CAZAKB010000170.1:0-6047 GCA_964485475.1 uncultured bacterium | reverse complement strand
ATGCAATTGAGGGCGGCGAATGGTATAAGATTGGCGTCTGGGTCAAGACAGAAGAAGTGAATACCAATGATATGGGTGAATTTACTTATGCCAATGCTGAAAATATTGATGGCGGCATCAACCTGTGTTTTTTCACCCACAGTGTCAATTTTGAGACAACCTGGGGCGATATGGGCGACCGTTTTATCTATGTTGATCAGCGTGACAGCACAACCGGTTGGCGGCATTATGAAGCTGTTCATCAGGCCCATGAAGATGCCTATGGTATGTCGGTACGTGCCCGTTTTAACAATTGGGTAACCGGGACTGCCTGGTTTGATGATTTTAGTGTCGAAAAGATCATTGTCGATGGTGACAATGTCATGGGTAATCCGGGTGTTGAGGATCTGACGCCTTCGTTCTGGAATGTCCTAAATGGGACTTTCGGATCGGAATTGGGCGTAGGAACGGATACCGCTTCAAATGTTTTGAACGGTTTTCGTTCGTTCAAAATCACGAAGAGCGCGGCGACAAGCGATATTGTTGGTTGGTTGTCTGATGACAATGCCAACAAGTATTGGAACAATGCCGGATCGGGCACATTTTCAATCAATGCAGCCATCAAGACTGTTGGTGTAAATACCAGCCCGGCCAATGATGATGCCAAAATTGGTGTTTTGTTTGAGTTCAAGAATGCTGCAGGCACGTTGTTGTCTTCGGGGACCTTATGGGCCGTCCAGGCAGCAGCAGATGAGGATTGGGCCAGTTTGAGCGATGTAGTCATCCTGAGTGAAGCGCCAGAGCAGGTGTTTGTGACCCTGCTAATGGGTAAGGATGCCACCGGAACGGTCTATTTTGATAATGTCGATTGTAACACATCCGATAGTTGGACCATGGGCGTTTTCAATGGCGGCGCTGAGGATGTTGCCGGCTGGATGGATTGGTATGGCGGTAATGGTAACTATACCATGATAACGAGTGAAGAAGCCCACAGTGGCAGTAATTCTGTCATTATGTACCAGGATGCCGATACTACGACTGGTCAGAGTGAGTTGGTTTATTACTCTCAGCCCTATGCAATTGAGGGCGGCGAATGGTATAAGATTGGCGTCTGGGTCAAGACAGAAGACGTGAATACCAACGGTATGGGTGAATTTACCTATCCGTGTGCTCAAAATATTGATGGCGGCATTAACCTGTGTTTTTTTACCCACAGTGTCAATTTTGAGACAGCCTGGGGTGATATGGGCGACCGTTTTATCTATGTTGATCAGCGTGACAGCACAACCGGCTGGAGGCTCTATGAAGGAGTTCATCAGGCCCATGAAGATGCCTATGGTATTTCAGTTCGGGCCCGTTTTAACAATTGGGTAACCGGGACTGCCTGGTTTGATGATTTCAGTGTGGTTAAGATGGTTCTTGCTGGCGGTTCATCTGTTGAACCGGAAAAAGAGAAAACGGCTAAGGTACCTGAAAAATTTGCATTGCAACAAAATTACCCAAATCCGTTCAATCCAGAAACGACAATTGAATATAATTTACCAAAACAGAGTAATGTGACTTTGACTATTTACAATGTGTTGGGACAGCAGGTCAGGACTTTGACCAATACTGTTCAGAATGCTGGAAATTATTCGATTGTATGGGATGCAAAAAATGCTCGTGGAGAAGCAGTACCAACTGGTATGTATCTCTATGTTCTATCTACAAATGAACAACGTCTGACCAGAAAAATGGTTTTGATGCGTTAGTTTTGTTCTACAAATTCTCCGGGGGCTGAAAGGTCCCCGGAGAATTACTTTTAATAAGTGTGGAAGGGTTCTTATATGAGACGTTCAATACGACCATTCATTTTTAGCGTCTTCCTGCTCAACTGTATTATTTTTGCTGGCACAACAGGTAAGATTTCCGGAAGAATTACCGACAAGCAAACCGGAGATCCTTTGATCGGTGTAAATGTAATTCTTGAAGGGACTATGCATGGAGCAGCGACAGATTACGATGGGTATTACTCGATACTGAATATCAGTCCGGGGGAATATTCATTAAAGGCTACGATGATTGGTTATCAGAGTATCATTCAGACGAATGTTCTGGTAATGGTAGATCTGACAACGCCAATTAATTTTGAGTTGGGGACAGAAACTCTGACCGGCGAAGAAGTAATTGTTGTTGCGCAGATGCCTACCGTTAAGAAAGATGTAACTTCAACATCCTTCAGGGTCAATGCGGATCAGATTGAACAGTTGCAGGTTCAGAATCTCAGTGAAATCATTAATCTTCAGGCCGGAGTTGTTGATGGGCATTTCCGTGGTGGTCGTGCCGGAGAAGTAATGTATATTGTGGATGGTGTACCGATGAATGATGCCTATTCCGGTGACAATCTTTTCGACGTAGAAAGTGATATGATCCAGGAAGTTGAAGTCATTAGTGGAACATTTAATGCAGAATATGGTCAGGCCATGTCGGGAATTGTCAATATTGTTACTAAAGAGGGCCAAAAACACTACTCGGGAAAAGTATCTTTCTATGCCGGCGACTATCTTAGCAATCACACTAAAACATTTATGAATATCGATGATGTGAATCCTGCATCAATAACGAATCTTCAGATGAGTTTAAGTGGACCGGTTCCATTACTAGAGGAGAGATTATCTTTTTCGATATTAGGCAGAGTATACAATAGTGATGGCTGGCAGTATGGTCAGCGTATTTTTCGCCCTAATGATTACTCCTATTTTTCTGAAAAACCGGAAGAACAGTTTATTCAGTCTACCGGCGACAGTAGTTATGTTCCAATGAATCCAAATTCAAGAACGTCCCTGCAAGGAAAAATCAGCTTTAAACTGTCCCAGCGGGATAAAATTAACTATACTGGATTTTATGAAGATGAAAAACACCGTGATTTTGATCGTCTGTTTAAATACAACCCTGATGGAAATTATTATCATAATAGCAACAGCTATCAACATTCACTCCAATATACTCATATGTTCGGACAATCAACGTTCTTAACGGCAAATGCATCCGAATCATTTACCGAATATGCTCAATATGTTTATAAAACCCCCTATGATCCCAGATATGTTCCCCTTGAATATCTGACTCAAAATAATTCGAGTGGTTTTTCAACAGGCGGTATGCGCATGTGGCATCATTTTAGGGACAATAAAACCCGAATTTTAAAGACAGATTTACGAAGTCAGATAACAAAAAATCAGACGATCGGAATCGGGCTAAGTTATAAACAGGTCAAACTCTGGTTACATGAGTACCAGCTCTATTTTGACGAAAATTATGAAATCCGAATTCCTTCGGATTCATCCTGGTATAACAATACCTATACCCATGCACCCGAAGAAATCTCAGCGTATTTTCAGGACAAACTTGAATTGGGAGAAATGATTATCAATCTGGGGGTCAGGTACGATTATTTTAACCCTGATGGGGTAGTACCGGAAAACTTTTATAATACTGTTGGCGCTCCCAAAAGAACGGCTAAAATATCCAGCCAACTGAGTCCGAGAGTTGGCATCGCCTATCCTATCTCCGACCAGGGAGTTATCCATTTTTCCTATGGTCATTTTTTCCAGATTCCCAATTATGAACACCTTTATATTAATCCGGATTTTGAAGTATCATTAATTCAGCTGAAAGGTGACCAACCACCGAGAGGTAGTTTTAATATCATGGGAAATGCGGAACTGAAGCCGGAGAAGACGGTCAGCTATGAAATCGGAATAAAACAGGCAATCACGTCTGATCTTACCATTGATGTGACCGGTTATAATAAAGATATCCGCGATTTAATCGGACAGATTACATTGCAGAACATTTACGGAGGAAAATTCTGGTATTTTATTAACCATGATTACGCGAACGTCAAAGGAATAACTGTTGCGCTGGAAATGCGGGAAGTGCCCGGAGGTGTTGGTTTTTCCGTGGATTATACCTACCAATCGGCTACCGGAAATGCATCGGATCCTCTGGATGAATCGAAAAACCAGGAATCAGAACCGCCGATTCAATCGGAAAAGAAACGTCAGCCCCTTAACTGGGATCAGACTCATTCTTTGAATTTAACAACCACAACCACTCAAATGGGTTATCGTATCAGCATGATTGGTAAAATCGGCAGTGGGACTCCCTATACCCGTCAATCTCCTCGCTATAATAACCGCATTTTAAATGGTGAACGGAAGCCGATGACAATGACATTTGATTTGAATATCACCAAGGATTTTCAATTGAAATCCGTTACTATTTCACCTTTCATTAAAGTCACTAATTTACTTGACAGAAAAAATAATAAAGATGTCTATGCTTCCAGTGGAACAGCGGATTATGATTATAATATGATCTTTGAAACGTACCGAGGTTATAAAACACAGGAAGAGTGGTATATACAGCCCAATTATTATGATGAACCCAGAAAAATAATATTGGGTTGCTCAATTAATTTTGGCCAGAATAATTGAGAAATAATATGAAGATTATACACATGAAGAAAATAACATTTTTTATCTTTTTGATAGCCGGGATAATTGGTTTTCAGGAGATTACTCTTCAAGCCCAAACCCCGGCAAGTATGCGAGGGAACCAACTATATCGCCGTCGTGGTCTGATGAATGGAAATCTTGTCCACACGTTTTTCTGGAATTACTGTGAGGTTGGAAGTTATCCGGACGATCCTTCCGGTTGCTGGCCATCTCCTGACCGGCATTACCTTGATGATATTACATTAATAGTATCGGTCGAGGCAGTAAATGGTGATAATGAACTAATTCATCCGATGGAAACTCAATATCGGGAATTCGTGGACAAATCACCTGAAGATGTACCCTGGGGATTTGAAGCTCGTCCAAACTGGTTTAATATGGATGAGGGAGCAAATTCTTCACCGGCTATGAGTAACAATCCGAATACCTGGCCGGAATACTGGCTGGATAAACCGTTGTCCTGGGTTGGATATTGGAATGGTTTTTTTGGTAAAGGTATCTTTAATGCTGATCTGGAAACCGTCTTTGTTTTTGATGACAATCCGGACAAAGAACCTAACCTGCTGATGAATTTCTATTGCGATTATCGGGATTCAACCCGCGGTGGAGTTGGATTGGTAGTCAAGGCCCGTGGATTTCAATGGAGCCAGGTGCTTGCGGAAGATTGTATTTTCTGGTTGTATGATATAACAAATGAATCAACAAGTAATTATCTAAAGTCTTATTTCTCGCAATATATTGATTGGGGAATTGGTGGTATTGGCGGGAATATTCAAAACATTGGCGAATATGATCAGGATTTGGATATCGCATTCGCGTATGGACCTCCCAATGCGCTTGGTTATCCCGGAGACTGGAAAATCGGTTATTCCGGTTATGCATTTTTAGAGAGTCCTGGTATCGATACCGATGGAAAAGATAATGATGGCGATGGCATGACCGATGAGTCCCGGGAAAGTGATGGACCCGGTGAGTACCTTGACGAATATCCTTATGGATTTAATGATCTCAGCAGAGCAGATTTTATCCGGGTTTATGGATATTCACCGACAGAGCATTGGTCCAACGATGAAGATTGCGACTGGAAACCGTTTTTAGATGTAAATAGCAATGGCATCTGGGATCAGGAAGAACCATTGAATAATGATGTTGGCGCCGATGGTGTTGGTCCCTACGAGCAGCATTATACTGGCCCCGATGAAGGTGAAGGCGATGGATTGCCGACCAATGGTGAGCCAAATTATAACGCAACTGATCCCGACGAATCGGACCAAATTGGTCTGACCGGTTTTGATATTTTTCCAACTCACAGGTATGAGTTGGTTGATGATGAAGGAAACTGGGATGTATTTAGTCGCCTGGTTCCGCCACTGGATGAAATTGTACAGCCGAATAATCTCAGTATGTTTTTCTCTTCGGGCTCATTTCCGTTATTAAAGGATCAGACTGAACGATATTCCATGGCATTATTGTTTGGTGAAGACCGGGATGATCTTAAAAAGAATAAAAAGGCAGTTCAGCAGATTTACAATGCGGATTACCAGTTTGCCAAACCGCCCCTGAAGCCGA
>CAZAKB010000169.1:0-6115 GCA_964485475.1 uncultured bacterium | reverse complement strand
TACATTGGTTCAATGTTCCCCTCAATCAACTTTTTAAAAACCGAATTGTTCCATCAGCAGCATCAATAGTAATTTCGTCGCCCGGATTAAATTTTCCGGATAGAATTTCCAACGAAAAGGGATCCAGAATATGTTTCTGGATCATCCGTTTTACCGGTCGGGCACCATACATCGGGTCCCAGCTGGCTTTAGCGATTTCTGTCTGGACTTTTTCGGACAATTTGACCTTATAACCCAAGCTCTCTATCCGTTTTGACAAATGCTTGAATTGCAGATGAACAATATCCTTTATTTGGGCCGGTAGCAGTGGCGTAAAAACCACAATTTCATCAACCCGGTTCATGAACTCCGGCTTCAGATGTTCCCGTAATTGCGCTAAAACCGTTTCCTGAATCGTTGCATACACCATGTTAATATTGTCTTCATTAACACCCGATGCCTGTTTTATAATTGTCTGAGAACCCAGATTGGACGTCATAATGATAATTGTATTTTTAAAGTTAACGACCTGACCTTTATTGTCCGTCAGGCGACCGTCTTCGAGCACCTGCAACAGTATATTAAAGACATCGTCGTGGGCTTTTTCAATTTCATCAAGGAGAATAACCGAGTAAGGCTTACGTCGGACGGCCTCCGTTAATTGCCCGCCCTCTTCATACCCGACATATCCCGGCGGCGCGCCGATTAACCGGGAAACCGAATGTTTTTCCATATATTCCGACATATCAATCCGAATCATGGCATTTTCATCATTGAACAGAAATTCCGCCAGTGCTTTGGCCAATTCGGTCTTACCTACGCCGGTTGATCCGGTAAAAATGAATGTTGCCAGCGGGCGATTTTCATCCTGCAGTCCGGCTCTGGCCCGACGCACTGCATTGGCCACTGCTTTAATGGCTGCATCCTGCCCGACAACCCGCTCGTGGAGTTTTTCTTCAATGTTCAATAATTTACGCCGCTCGCTCTCGACCAACCTTGAAACCGGAATGTGGGTCCACTTGGAGACTATTTCGGCAATATCCTCTTCGGTCACCTCTTCCTTCAACAATGATCGTTCGCCGGATTGCTGATCCAGGATTATTTTCTCCTTTTCCAATTCCTTTTCCAGAGATGGCAATTCCGCATGTTTGAATTGTGCAGCCCGTTCCCAGTTTCCTTCCCGTTCGGCTTTTTCGGCTGACATACGGGTTTCCTCAATCTGTTTTTTCAGATCATTAATCCGGGTAATATGATTTTTCTCCGATTGCCAGCGACCTCGTAAGACAGCCGCATTATCCTTCAATTCAGCCAGGTCCTGTTGAATTGTTTTCAGGCGCTCCTGGGAAGATTTTACATCTTTTTCCTTTAATAAAGCCCGTCTCTCAATCTCCAACTGACTGATTTTACGTTCCACCTCGTCCAGTTCGACTGGAAGTGAATCAATCTCCAGGCGCAATCGGCTTGCCGCTTCATCTATCAGATCAATCGCTTTATCGGGTAAAAACCGATCTGTAATATAGCGCTGAGATAGTTCCACGGCAGCAACCAGAGCAGCATCCTTGATCCGAATTCCATGATGAATCTCGTAGCGCTCCTTAATCCCACGTAAAACGGAGATTGCATCTTCCGATGACGGTTCCTCAATCAGGATTGGTTGAAAACGCCGTTCCAGGGCTTTATCCTTCTCAATGTATTTGCGATATTCATTCAAAGTTGTCGCACCGATACTGCGTAATTCACCCCGGGCCAGGGCCGGTTTCAACAGGTTGGAAGCATCCAGCGAACCTTCCACCGCACCGGCACCAACGACTGTATGGATTTCATCGATAAACAGGATTATTTGACCTTCGGATTCGGCAATCTCACGAATTACCGACTTCAAACGGTCTTCAAATTCTCCCCGGAATTTGGCCCCTGCAATCAAAGCCCCCATGTCCAGAGCAAGAATCTGTTTGTCCCGCATGCCCTCAGGAACATCACGGGCAATAATTCGTAAAGCCAATCCTTCAGCGATGGCGGTTTTACCAACACCCGGTTCACCAATCAGTACGGGATTGTTTTTGGTTCGTCGACCCAATATTTGTAAAACCCGACGAATTTCCTCTTCTCGTCCAATTACCGGGTCAAGTTTGCCTTTACGGGCAAGCTCGTTCAAATTCCGGCAGTACCGTTTCAGCGCCTGATATTTATCCTCAGGTGATTGGTCCTTTATACTTTGAGATCCACGAATCGATTTCAGCGCAGTCAGAAGTGATTCACTGGAAATCCCGCTGGATTTCAGAATTGATTTCAATTGAGAATTGGCTGTATCAACTATTCCGAGGAGAATGTGTTCCGCACTGAGATATTCATCCTGAAACTGTTGGGCATATTCCTCAGCCCGCTGAAACAGCTTATCTGACTGTTTGCTCAAATAGGCCTGCCCAACACTCCCGCTGATTTTGGGGAAATTATTTACAAGATGATCAATTGATTGCTGGAATTGTTGAGGATTTCCGATAATTTTTTTCAGAACGACAATTCCGACATTATCCGGTGTTGTCAGAATAGCCTGAAGTAAATGCTCCGGTTCAATCTGTTGATGCGAATGCTTTTGCGCCAGATCGAATGCATTCTTTACAACTTCCTGTGCTTTTATGGTAAAACGATCAAATGACAACATAATTACTCCTGTTTTTAAAATGCATAAGGAATTGAAAACTGCCATTGATAGGGTTGGTCTTTTTTCCCAAGTATCTTCGCAATGTCAATCCTTATCGGCCCTAAAGGAGTGGCAATTGTCAGGCCAAAACCGGCATCCCAACGATATGTCGTACTTAACAATGACGGAATGTCAGAAGTCAGATTTCCGCCATCAATAAATATTTCACTGCCAAGAATCCAGAATAATGGAAATCGGATTTCGGCGGTTGTTAATACTTTTACATCACCTCCGTCATCTAAAAACCCATTATATTCCCACCCCCGCAGACTGGATCCACCACCTAAATAAAACTTTGCGTAATTGGGGGTGGTTTTTTGACCTAAGGGTCTTTGATATCCGACTTTGCCGCGATATGCAAATACTACTTTCCTCCAGACTGGGATATATTGACTGAATGAGGTCTCTATCCAGTAGTAATCCTGGGTTCCTCCCAGAATTGTCCCAATAATTTTACCATCAAATGTATAAACAGTTCCTTTTGTCGGAAATAAAAAATTGTCCCGATAATCCCGGCGAACCTGAAACGTAAATGCCCGCTCATTATCCTTGGTAGTAGTATCAACCTGCTGAATTTTGGATTCATCGGTCCAGAACACTTTTTGAAGGACAACTCCGACACTGGCATATAATCGTTTGTCTGGCTGGTATATCAGGGTTGTCTTCTCGCCATATTTTGTTAATGGTTTATCTGTGATAAGTTCACTTTCATAAAACAACTGAAACGACGTTGACGAACGGAAACCAAACAACCAGGGCTCAACATAGGTTATCGAAGCATTGGTTGCAGGTCGGCTAAAAATGTTGGTGAAATTAACCGAAAGCCCCATATTCAAACTCAACCGACTGCCCCGTCCAGCGATATTCCGGTGCAACCATTCACCGTCCAATGAAAAAGATGTATATTCATCGCTACCTTCAGCGATTCCTTTTTCCTGGCCGAATCCAACACTGCCGCCGATATATCGCATGTTCAGTTCCCGGACATCCACCTGAAGATTCAACGTGTGTTTGATTGTATCAATCTCAGAAGATCGAATATTGACACTGGAAAACAACCCGGTCTCAAATATATGTTTTTTTGATAAATCAATCTTTTTTTGTGAATAAAGATCTCCCGGCTTCAACAATATTTCACGCTCAATCGGTCTAATTTTAACCAACTTATTATTTGCAATTTTAATGGTCCCAATTTTCATTGTTGGATTCTCTGTGATGTGAATAAACAGGTGAATCCCATCATTAACATCTACGGAATCTTGAATGGAAGCCAACGGTTTTCCATTATTTGCATATTCCATTTTTAATAGTTTAATACTTTCACGGATTTTAATCGGGTTATAGGGTTTATCCAATTTATGGTCAAGGATTTCGAGAATTATTTCATCGGACAGGGTTGTATTCCCATCGATATCAATTTGTTTAAGAAAATACTGACGCCCCTCGTTGATAAAATAATACAGGTCAACTTTCCCGTTTTCATGTACTTTAAAAGAATCCCGGACAACACTGTTCAGATACCCGTTTTTCACATAGATACTCTGTAATAAAATCCGGTCCAGCTCAATTAACCGACGGGTGAAGGTTTTTGACCGGGCAAAAAGTTTATCTTTGAGATTCATCTGCCTTTTCAATTTCCGGGTTCTAAAGGCCTCATTTCCATCCAGATAAATTTTTCCGACCACATACTCGGTCGGTGTAAATTTGTCCTGAGCAAAGAGTTTGGAACCGCCATTAGACACAACGATCAGTACAAGAATTAATACGATATATCGTATTCGGGCAATCGACATGTTTAATACCGATACTTATATAAATAGTTAATTCTGAACGATCCGTTCTGTTCAACTTCTCCGCTCACAGAAAAATTCCGATTCAGACGATATTCGATTCCAAACAGCTGCGTCGGTTCAATTAATGACAAATTCCGTTCATATTTAAAATAGAGATTAGGAGCCAGTTTTTGGCCCAGACTGATACTCCACTGGTCCGGTTGCTGGTTTGAAAGTAGATTGCCCTTTGTCCGCAGTTCAAACTCATCAAGGCCACTAATTTGGCCAATACTTTTCTCCAGCTGCCGTTCAAAATACAGTCCGAATATGTTCATTGCATCCGATGAAATTCGATCCTGGTTTAAGGCATCCTCGGTGCCCAACTGCGTCCTGGTCAGAAACATTAAAATGTCACCCTCATTATATTTATCGGAATTAAAAGTCAGTGTCGGGTTTTGGAGATCCCCGGTTAAAAGAACAGTAACATAATCTTCCTCAGTACTTGTTGCTTCCGTAGTATTGTAGTCTGTATAAGATGTCAGGTCGACCCGCGCTTCAATATCAAGGGTTGGATTAAATTCGGTCGGATCGAATGTCATTGAACCCTGCACCACATCAAACTCCCAGCCGTAATAAAAAAACTTACCTTTTCGTACATCCAAAGTTCCTGAAAAACGATATGGTTCCGCTCCGTTCCTAATAATCCACATTTCCCCTTCAAGATCACAGTTCAGCTGACTATTCCGGAAATAAAGATTACCGGGAATAATCGCGTGCAAATTGATTGAAGTGTAAACACGTCCTGGTTTTTTATCTTCCTCTATCAGTGATTCCGATCTTCCAAATTCATTTCGGATAATGAATTCATTGATATCGACATCACCTTCAACGATCATCGTGTCACCGCCCGTTACCGTAAACGTTCCATCCAGAATCCCTTCCTGTTCGGCCAGTAACGTTCTTACATATATTTCATCACCAGTCATATTTACATCAAAGACTGGTTTGAAAAAGGTCGAAAAATCAATAGTTCCGTTAATGGTCACGTTCGGTTCGTCCGGTGACTTGGAAGGCGGAAATAGAATATCCATCGTATATTTTCGTAATTTACGTTTAAAAGTATCAATACGACGACCGGATATCGGTTTAACCATATATCCTTCCATTGAAATAATCTCCATCCGATTATCACTAAGAATTGCACTGCCGGTAACTCCGGTAATTGGATTTTCAAGAGAGCTAATGCGAATTATCCCGTTTTTTGCTGCTACATTACCTGACCGGACCGGATTATTGGGCGTTCCGGCAATGTTTAATGCAAAACTATAATCACCCTCTATGCTTTCGACATTCTCTATATAGGCAGACAAAAATCCAACTGCCTTTGTGTGTACTGTAAAATTCATAAACATCAGAGAATCTTTTTGAAAATTGGTATATAACGGGCTAAAAGAAAACGAAAATGGCAGGTAACCGGCCCCGCTTGCACCACCATACTCGTCCTGAAGTTGAATATCGGAAAATTCCAGTTTGTGATTACGATAAACTCCCTTTGTCTTCACCGTATTTGCCGAAAGACGATCAAATACAGGATCAGCAATCGTCATTTCATAGTTAAATTCCGGTTTCCCCAGCGTATTGCTGATCGCAAATGTTCCCGAAA
>CAZAKB010000168.1:0-6134 GCA_964485475.1 uncultured bacterium | reverse complement strand
GACTCAAATTTTGCGCGGGTCAGTTTCTCTAATAAATGAATCGGACCGGCGGCTCCAGCGGTAATATAAGGGAGGTTAATTTCGGTTTCTGTATTGGAAGAGAGTTCGGTTTTTGCTTTCTCAGCGGATTCCTTGAGGCGTTGCATGGCCATAGGGTCTTTTTTAAGGTCAACACCTTCTTTTTTCTTAAATTCGTCAACCATCCAATCAATTATTCTCTGATCAAAATCGTCACCACCTAGATGGCCGTCGCCACTGGTGGATTTAACTTCAAAAACACCGTCGCCAATTTCAAGGATTGATATATCAAAGGTACCACCACCGAGGTCGTAAACCGCAATCTTTTCGTCCTTTTTCTTATCAAGACCATAAGCTAATGCAGCAGCAGTCGGTTCGTTAATGATTCGTTTAACGTCTAAACCGGCGATTTTTCCTGCGTCTTTCGTAGCCTGGCGTTGTGAATCATTAAAATATGCGGGCACAGTAATAACGGCTTCGGTAATTTTTTCACCGAGTTTCTCCTCGGCGGTTTGTTTCATTTTCTGAAGCACCATTGCGCCGATTTCCGGAGGTGAGTAATCACGATCGGCGATCCGTACCCGGACGTCACCGTTGGGGCCTTCAATCACTTTGAAAGGCACTTCTTTGATTTCGTTACCTACTTCCTTGAACATTCTTCCCATAAAGCGTTTGATGGAATAAACCGCACGGTCATGATTAGTGACGATCTGCCGTTTAGCGGTGTCTCCGACAACCCGTTCGCCATCCTTTTTAAAAACCACAACTGACGGAGTTACTGACCGTCCTTCGGAATTTTCCAGAACACGGGGTTTTCCGGCATCCATGACAGCCACACATGAGTTGGTTGTGCCCAAATCAATACCGATTATTTTTCCCATTTTTTATCTCCTTTAAATCGTTTATCACAGTATCGTTATTATCAAAAGTTTCAAAAACAATAAGAAAGTGACAAATCTTATGCCAAGAATTCACTAAGACATAACGACCGATTGTTATAGGATATAAAAAGACGATGAAGATAAATCGGAAAAAATGTCGGAATCTGCTAATTATTGTTCAATTCAACAGATTGCTTTTTCTTTTGGGTCTGTGGATGAGAAAAACATAATTGATTTTTTTGAACCCGAATGGTAATCACTTTTCCTTTTAACAATGTACCATCCAGGAATCTTTCGGCAATCGGATCTTCGATTAATGTCTGGATCGATCGGCGTAACGGACGGGCACCATATTCCGGTTTGAATCCTTTTTCGAGAAGAAATTCTTTGACACCTCTACTAATCCGTAATCCTGTTTTAGTATTTGACAGATTTTGCTGGACCTCTTTGAGCAGTAGACCGATAATATCTAAAATATTTTCTTTTGTCAGTGAATGAAAGACGACCGGATCGTCAATCCTGTTCATGAATTCTGGATTGAAGAGTTTTCGAGATTCTTCTATCATTTTTTTCTTCATGACTTTATAATCACTTTTTTCGGCATCTTTGGAAAATCCATAAGCGTTATGTTGAATATTGCGACTGCCAACATTAGATGTCATGATGATGATTGTGTTCTTAAAATTGATTTTCCGCCCCAGACTGTCAGTTAAAACACCATCATCAAATATTTGTAGCAATATGTTAAAAACATCGGTATGTGCTTTTTCGATTTCATCGAAAAGAATAACTGAATAAGGATGCCGCCGAACTCGTTCGGTCAATTCACCACCTTCTTCATATCCCACATAGCCCGGAGGTGCGCCAATTAACCGTGATACAGCGAATTTCTCCATATATTCAGACATGTCGATTTTAATAAGGGCATTTTTACCTTCAAAAAGAAATTGGGCAATCACTTTGGCCATTTCGGTTTTCCCGACACCGGTTGGACCTAAAAATAAAAAACTGCCTATCGGTCGTTTGGGATCTTTCATACCGGCTCTTGACCGGCGGATTGCGCTGGAAATGAGGCGAATTACCTCATCCTGACCGACGATATGTTTTTTCAGTTCGGTTTCCATATTCAATAATTTTTTATTTTCCGATTCGGCGACCTGATTGACGGGAATGCCCGTCATCATTGCCACTACATCGGCCATATCGTTTTCGGTTACCGGGATAACTTCGTTGGCAGTTTTATTCTCCCATTTTTCATACGCCACTTTGATTTTCAGGCGGATTTTACGCTCTTTATCGCGTAATTCGGCGGCTTTTTCGAACATTTGCTCACGAACCGCGCTCTCTTTTTTGAGTTTGGTCTCCTCGGCTTTTTCTTCAAGCTCGACAATGGGTTTGGGAATGTTGATGTTTCGCAGATGAACTCTTGAACCGGCTTCATCAACGACATCAATGGCTTTGTCGGGCAGGAATTTATCGGTAATATAGCGATCGCTAAGCTCAACAGCAGCAATCAGTGACTGAGTGGTATACTTAACACGGTGGTGATCCTCATATCGTTCCTGAAGACCTTTCAGGATTGCAAGCGTTTCATCCTTCATGGGTGGATTGACAATTATTTTTTGAAAGCGACGTTCCAGCGCTCCATCTTTTTCAATAACTTTACGGTATTCATCCAAAGTGGTTGCGCCAATACACTGAAGGTCGCCCCTCGCCAGCGCTGGTTTAAACATATTGGAGGCATCCAGTGAACCGGACGCGCCACCGGCTCCGACGATTGTGTGAAGCTCATCGATGAAAAGAATGATATCGTCGGCCTGTTCCAGTTCCTGCATGATGGTTTTCATGCGCTCCTCGAATTGTCCCCGGTATTTTGTACCGGCGACGATAGCGGCTAGGTCCAGATCAATAATCCGCTTGTTGTAAAGCAATCGGGGAACTTTTTTCTCGATGATTCGAATTGCCAGACCTTCTGCTATGGCCGTTTTCCCGACGCCGGGTTCACCGATAAGTACCGGATTGTTTTTCTTACGACGGGATAAAATCTGAGCCACGCGCTCAATCTCGTTTTCCCGACCGATTACCGGATCAAGTTGATTGTTTTTCGCTTTTTCAGTGATATCCCTTGAAAAATGATCCAGGGCCGGTGTTTTACTGATTTTGGCCTTTTTTGATAAATTCTGTTGCATATTTTCGTTAAAATCGGGTTCATCGATATCGTTTTTAAAATTGTGATATTCAATACCGAAAGCGTTCAACACTTTGTACGCAATTCCGTCCTGTTGTTTCAGGATAGCCAGAAAAATGTGGATTTCATCCACTTCACCGGCACCCATGTGCTGGGCTTCATGAAATGTATTTCGCAATATCTGTTCGGCGCGCTTTGTCAATGGCAAGCGCCCCAGCTGAATGATCTCATCGCCTCCGGGAACTGCGTCTTCAATATTTTTTATCAGTTCATCGACATCGATCTCAAAGTTCGACAGGATGTCTGTTAACCGGCTGTCCGTCCGGTTAAGAATTGCCAACAGAAGATGTTCGGAATCCACGTGATTATGACCCAGTCGGGCGGCCTGGCTTCGCGCTTCTTTAATTGTATGCTGAATTAGTTTTGAAAATTGTTCTTTCATTGTTCTTATTCTTATCTTTCACAATATAAAACCTGGAACGAACCAAGTCAATTATTCTTTTATTGAAAACGGGCGCCACCGTTATCCAGAAGCAGTACTCTGTGTGACTTAGATGCAATCGATGAGTTGTGGGTTGCAATGATAAAGGTCCGTCGGTCCTGTTCATTCAGTTTGAGAATCAGATCAATTAATAAATCACTGTTGTATGAGTCCAGATTGCCTGATGGTTCGTCGGCAAGCACGACTAAAGGTTTATTTATCAGTGCCCGGGCGACCGCAACCCGCTGACGCTCGCCTCCGGAAAGGGCAGAGGGCCGGTGATGAATACGGTGGCCCAGCCCAACCTGATCGAGAATCTCTTTCGCACTCTCCGTGGCGGAGTCTGGATCATAATGGTAAATAATTGATGGAATCATGACATTTTCCAGGGCCGTAAATTCCGGAAGCAGGTGGTGAAACTGGAAAACAAATCCAATGGTCTGATTCCTGAATCGGGCGATCTCACGGTCTGGCAGGCTAAATGGGTTGATTCCTTGATAACTGATTTCACCGGCATCCGGATTATCAAGAGTTCCGACGAGATTCAGCAGGGTTGATTTGCCAATTCCCGATGGTCCCATGATTGCGATAACTTCACCGGCATTGACTGAAAATGAAATGTCTTGAAATACAGGGACTTCAACGCCATCAGTTCTGTAGGATTTTGAAAGATCATTGACGATCAGGATCGGTTCAGTATCATTTTTCATATTGAATTGCCTCCAAAGGTGCGAGTTGTCCAACCCGCTGACTGGGGTACAAGGTACCAAAAAATATCAGGATAAATCCGGCGATTAAAATTGCTGCCACATCGAAAATGTGGAGTTCAACCGGAAGGTAGGGAATGAAATAAACCGAGGGTAACGGAATGAATTTGTAATATTGTTGAAGCAGACAAATGATCAACGCCATCGATAATCCGAACAGCAGTCCAATCGACCCGGTGATGAATCCCAGCCGGAGAAAAATTCCCTTGATATGGCTGTTATTCATTCCCAATGTCTGGAGCATGCCAATTTCACGGATTTTTTCCATGACCAGCATTACCAGCGAACTGGATAGATTGAATATAGCAATCAAGATGATAAAACTCAGCGCCAGAAAACTCCCGTATTTTTCGAGTTTCATCGCACCGAACAGATCCCTGTGCAGATCTTCCCAGCTGGAAATGATTGTATCCCGTTTAAGATTTTTCGAAAGCCGTTCTTTTATATCGGGAATGTTTTTATAATTTTCAAAACGAATATCAATACCTGAATATTGCACGGGCATTTTAAAGATTTTCTGGGCTTCGCCTATTTCAACAAATGCCAGATTTTCATCATAATCGAACAAATCCAAGCGAAACACTCCGCTTAACACGAACCGTCCGACAAAAGGGATGCTGTATGAACTTTTTATATCCAGTGGGTTGATGACATTTATTGTATCTCCCAGAAACAAACCCAGTTTATCAGTCAGTCGATATCCAAGCACTATACCCGGTAAATTCGAAGTGGGGGCTTTAAAAGTATTATTACCGCGAATAATGGCGGAATTTTGCATTATCTTGGTCATGAAAACCGTCGAATCAATTCCTTTCAACCGGACAATGGCATCGGAACCGAAGTTGGACAATACTGATTTCTTCAGTATATAGGGATAAATGATATCAATGTCTTCTTCTTTAAGTAAGTTATTCAATTCTGGCAGCAGTTTGCTGTCAATTTCAAGTCCGGAAATTCGCAAATGAGATTCCAGATCAATGACCCGGGCTGTAATTTCCGATTCAAAACCATTCAGAATACTTAATGTAATCAGTAATGCAAATGCACCGAGCGCAATTCCGAAAATTGAAACATAGGAGGTGAAGGAGATTAAACCGGTCTGTTTTTTCGAACGGAAATAGCGATAGGATATCCAGTTTAGCAGACGATTATTCATAACGGATTGCCTCCGTTGGCGATAATCCCATGGCTTTCCGTGACGGGTAGATTGTTGCCAGAATTGAAAACAAAATAGCAAAAAAACCGACAACCAGGTAATAGATAACTTTCGGCTCAATGGGCAGTTGACTCATAAAGTAAACATCCTCCGGGAGTGCGATGATGCTGAACCGGTTTTGTAACCAGGTAATTAATATTGCGATTATATAACCCAGCACCGTTCCACCAATTCCAATAATTGTACCTTCGATTAAAAATATTCTGCCGGTTTGGTTTCGGCTGATGCCCATACTTTTCAATACGCCGATATCTTTGGTTTTTTCGATGACGATCATCATGAGTGAACTGATAATGTTAAAAATTGCGACGGCTGCAATGAGTCCGAAAACAATGATAATTGGGAACCGCTGAACGCGCAACCATTCGAAGAGATTCGCATGTAAATCCTGCCAGCTCATGGCATGATAAGGATAGCCGATTTCGGAATTTATCTGTTCGGTTACTTTACCGGCGTTAAGTGGATTATCAAGAATCATCTGAAATCCGGAGAATTGAGTGCCAAGATTCATAATATTCTGAGCCGCTGATAAGCTGGTATATACAAAGATATCATCGTAATCAGAAATCCCTGATTCGTAAAT
>CAZAKB010000167.1:5007-6152 GCA_964485475.1 uncultured bacterium | reverse complement strand
GATCCTGAGGGATATACGGGTTATGGTCAACCCGAAGGGTGGAAAACCCACTTTATTTTTGGAATGCCATTTTAACATACGGAGGAAACAGTGAAGAAATTTACGTTGATAATGATTGGTTTTTTGCTCGTGATGTGCTCGGCAAATCTATTTGCTCAGAATGTCAAGATCGGGTATGTCAATTCCGACCGCATTCTGGCTGAGTTTGAAGAAGCCAAAGAAGCCCAGCAAAAACTGGATGTGGAAGCAAAAAAACTGGAAGATGAATATCGTGGAATGCTGGGCAAACTCGACAGTCTGAACCGTGATTTTGAACGGCAAAAAATGATTATGAGCGAAACCCGTCGTAAAACGAAAGAGAATGAAATTACCCAACTGCAGCAGTCGATTCAACGCTATCAGGTTGAAAAAATGGGTCCCGAAGGGGAAATTTACCGCAAGCAGGCTGAATTAGTCGGACCAGTGCTTGAAAAAATTAAAGCCGTTATTGAGAAAGTCGGTAAAAGCAACAAATATGACTATATTTTTGACACCGTTGCCGGAAATATTCTCTATGCCGAACCGGTTCATGATTTGACTGATAAGGTCCTGTATGAACTGAAACGAAACGAATAAATGACGTTTACACTCGCTCAGATTTCCCAATTAATCAGCGGAAAAGTTGAGGGAAATCCGGAAACTGTAATAACAGATCTTGCTGAAATTCAGCATGCTGAGGATGGTGAGTTAACGTTTTTATCCAATCCGAAATACTCAAAATTTATCGCCACTACCCATGCGGCAGCAATTCTTGTGGCAAATGATTTTAGTGGGGAATTCAAAAATCTTATCCGGGTCGCAGATCCCTACTTCGCGTTTTCCCAATTGATCCCGAAATTTAGACCGCCATTAATACCGCCCAAACCGGGAATAGATCCATCGGCAAAAATCGCTGAATCGGCAATACTTGGAAAAGAATGTTATATCGGTCCCAATGTGATTATCGAGGCGAGTTCTAAAATCGGCGATAATGTCATTCTGCTTGGAAACAGTTTCATCGGACAGAAAACCGAAATCGGCCAAAATAGTTTTGTATTTCCGAATGTCAGTATTTATCACGGATGTAAAATCGGTTCCAATGCCCGAATTCATTCCGGAACTGTCAT
>CAZAKB010000167.1:0-4907 GCA_964485475.1 uncultured bacterium | reverse complement strand
GCGAATCAAGAACCTTGAAAAAGACCTGGAATTGCTGAAGCAAAGGAAATAACATGCCAAGAAATCAACGAACCATAAAAGACGACATATCAGTATCCGGCATCGGACTGCATACGGGCGTAAAAAGTACCATTACCTTTAAAACGGCTCCCGAGAATTCCGGCATACGCTTTATCCGCTCCGACGTTAAGAATTGTCCTCAGATTGTTGCTGATATTAATCATGTAGTGGACATTGCCCGGGGTACTACGATTGCCCAAAACGGTGTTCAGATTCACACGGTTGAACATGTACTGGCCGCAGTCACCGGACTCGAAATTGACAACATTTTTATTGAAATCAATAATATTGAACCGCCGGTATGTGATGGCAGTGCTATCGAGTTCGTGAAAGCACTTAAAAAGGCAATAATTGTCGAGCAGGATGTTCCCCAGGATGTTCTCGTTATTGAAAAAATCATTCAATATACGGATCCTAAAAACGGGGTCGACGTCCACGTATTGCCTGCCGACAGTTTTCGGATCACATTCATGATTGATTATCCGATACCGGCGATTGGCACCCAGTACTCAGCCATGTATTCCTTAACCGACGAGTTTGAAACCGACTATGCCTCGGCCCGTACCTTTTGTACTTTGAGCGAGGTCGAACACCTGAAAAACATGGGACTGATCAAAGGCGGTAATGTTGACAATGCAGTTGTTTTCATCGACCGTGAAATCGAAAAAGACGAGATCAATCGTCTGAAAAATATGTTCAATATCGAGAATGATATTGTATTGGGACAACGGGGAACCCTGAATGGCGTTGAACTTCGTTATTACAATGAAGCCGTTCGTCACAAAATACTCGACCTGATCGGCGATTTCGCCCTGCTGGGCGTACCGATTCAAGGTCATGTCATTGCCGCCCGCAGTGGTCACGGCCATAATGTGAACCTTGTTGAAAAAATCCGGAAAGAGTATGAAAAGATCCTGATCCGGGACAAATTCCAAAAAACAAAGGTATCGGGAGCGCTATTCGATATTCAGGGAATTGAGCAGATTCTTCCGCACCGATACCCTTTTTTAATGGTTGACCGTGTTCTGGATATGACTCCCGGTGAAAGTGTCACCGCAATTAAGAATGTCACCATCAATGAACCTTATTTTAACGGCCATTTCCCCAAAAGGAAAGTCATGCCGGGCGTAATGATTATTGAAGCACTTGCTCAAGCAGGTGGATTATTGCTACTGAACACTATCGAACATCCTCAGCAGAAACTGGTATTGTTTACCGGTCTTGACAATGTCCGCTGGCGCAAGCAGGTCATTCCCGGGGATCAATTAAGGTTGTATGTAAAAATGACTCAATTCAGGCTATCGGTCTGTAAAATGAAGGCGATTGCCTATGTCAATGATGATATCGTCGTCGAAGCAGAGATGATGGCATCAATAACGGATTATTAAAATGGCAACTTCTATTCATCCAACCACAATTATTGAAGCCGGGGTCAGCATTGGTGAAAATGTCAGCATCGGCCCCTATTCGTGGATTCGGGAAAATGTCAGTATTGGTGATGGCTGTGAAATTGGCTCTCATGTAGTTCTCTGCCCGGGCAGCATTCTTGGCAAAGAATGTCATGTGTTGCACCACGCTGTCCTGGGTGAAATTCCACAGGATCTAAAATTTGGCGGCGAAGAAACTATTATCGAAATTGGCGACAGAACGGTCATTCGTGAGTTTGTCACCATTAACCGGGGTACCCAGGCCCACTGGAAAACCGTTATTGGGTCCGATTGCATGATCATGGCTTATGTTCATCTAGCTCATGATTGCATCGTTGGTAACAATGTCGTGATTGCCAATGCCTGTAATATCGCCGGTCATGTGGAAATTCAGGATTGGGTTATTTTAGGAGGCATGGTCGGAATCCATCAATTCACAAAAGTGGGGCAACACAGCCTGGTAGGTGGACATTATCGCGTGACAAAAGATGTGCCCCCGTTTATTATCGCTGCCGGTGAACCTTTACGATTTGAGGGCCTCAACATTATTGGTTTGCGGCGGCGTGGTTTTAAAAATGATAGTCTAAAAAGCCTGAAGAAAGCCTACAATCTGATCTATTTATCCCAATATAATGTGTCGGACGCTGTCATTAAAATTCAGGAAGAAATCGAACCGAATCCGGAAGTAAATGCCCTTTTAGAATTCATTAAAAACAGCGACCGGGGAATTATTCGTTAATTAATTTGAAGCATTGCAAATCAATCACCACCGATACTATTTATTTCTTTTGTTCATTCTTGTATTTTATAAGAGTGCAATTTCGTCAAACCTTGATTTGACCGGCATCGGATTTTCAATGGCAATACAGCAGATGGAACCGGTTACAGAAATCATTGCCGTTGAACAAACCCCTCCCCTGACATTTCTCTCTTATCATAATAGTCCGTTTCTGGCTGCGGGTACTTCTTTTCTGACAGTCTCCGCACCGGAATTTCGATCAATCGACTATGGATTTCCAAGTTTTTGGGTCGCCATGTCAATTTCGCCCAATTTGACAATCGGCGCCAACATTATCGGTTCATACTGGATTGATGATAATATTCAGACTGTTGGGCCGTTTCTGAACACTGTTTGGGGCACGCCGGAAAAATCAATGAATGCCGGTTTTCATTTCCATAATCTGAAAGGCCCTGACGATTTTCATTTGACCGATGTTGCGTTTGATGTTTCCAGAATTATTCGCAGTTCCAAATGGGTCATGGGATACGGGTTGACTGCACACTATTTCAAGACATATCTGCATGTAACGGATCATCAGGACTCCACTCAAAACTACAGAATGACAACCAATCTGAATAGTCTCTTTTTCCGTTTTGGCATTTATCGCCGGATCGGTAAAAATATAGAAGCAGGTAATGAATTTTTTCTAACTACCGGAAATTTTATCAGCAATTTTAACTTAACATTCAATTTTTAGCGACTATCTATGAAACAACTTACGCTTCTCGGCTCGACCGGCAGCATCGGAACAAACACTATAAAAGTCGTGACCGCTAATCCCGAGTTGTTCCGGGTAAAATATCTGACCGCCGGCAAAAACGCCGATAAACTAATCGAACAGGCTACCCTGTTGAAACCCAAAGCAGTCGCAATCGCAGACAACTCAAAGGCATTACAGATTGAAAACGCCCTGAAAGCCTATTCTATCGAAGTGCTTGCAGGAAAAGAAGGAATTCTGGAATTAGCATCACGATCTGATATAGATCTGGTCATAAATGCGATTGTTGGAAGTGCCGGTCTGGAACCCAGTATCCAGGCTTTGAATGCCGGAAAGGATCTGGCCCTTTCCAATAAAGAATCCCTGGTCATGGCCGGTGAAATCATTAATAAATTGCTCAAAACGAAAAAACTGAATCTTTTTCCGATTGATAGTGAACATAGTGCTATCTGGCAGTGTCTGGCAGGGGAAAATCCGGCCAATATTCGAAAATTAATACTCACCGGTTCCGGTGGCCCATTTCGCTCATTACCCATTAATCAGTTTGGCGACATTACACCGGAGCAAGCTCTTAAACACCCAACCTGGAATATGGGCAAAAAAATATCCATCGATTCGGCAACAATGATGAACAAGGGCCTTGAAATTATCGAAGCCTTCTGGCTTTTTAATGTGCCACCGGAGAAAATCGAAGTCCTTATTCATCCGCAGTCAATCATCCATTCCATGGTGGAATTCGTAGACGGCTCCGTGAAAGCCCAGTTGGGATTGCCCGACATGAAACTTCCCATTCAATATGCGTTGAGTTATCCCGGAAGGTTTCCGGTTTCTTGGGAAGAGACCAATTTTGCCCGGATTGGACAACTGACATTTGAAGCACCGGACTATGATAAATTTCCAGCGTTGCAGCTGGCGTTTGACGCGCTTTGCAGAGGTGGAACGGCCCCAGCATTATTAAATGTCGTGAATGAATTTACAGTATATGCCTTTTTGGAAAATAAAATATCCTTTATGGAAATACCCGGCATGGTAGATCAGGCACTTTCAAATCTGAAAATTGTTGATCAACCAACTCTTCAGGATATTCTGGAAGCAGAACAAAGCGGACGAGCGTTTGTTGAACGACATGTTCAACGACACAATTAGACGAAAGGAATTATTCAGTTATGATAACAGTCCTCGCAGTTTTATTAGTTATTGGTGGTGTTATATTTATCCACGAATTAGGTCATTTTACATTTGCTAAAGCCACCGGGATGCGAGTTGAGCGGTTCTCCATCGGCTTTCCTCCTCGTCTGGTTGGTAAAAAAATC
This sequence comes from uncultured bacterium, assembly GCA_964485475.1. Taxonomy (GTDB): domain Bacteria; phylum Fidelibacterota; class UBA2242; order UBA2242; family UBA2242; genus B118-G9. The sequence continues at coordinate 608 of CAZAKB010000167.1, read as the reverse complement.
GGTGATACCGACTACTGTATTTCTGCAATTCCACTGGGCGGCTATGTAAAGGTTTCCGGTGTTATTGACGAAAGTATGGACACCGAAAATGTCAACAGCAACGAACCCTGGGCCTATGAATCCAAAAAAACCCATCAAAAAGCGCTGTACATTACCGGCGGTGTCATTTTCAACCTGCTCTTCTCGGTGGTTATTTTCATGGTTTTAACCATTCATTCCGGTGTCTATGATCCCAACCCGGAACCAATCATCAGTGAAGTCATTTCTGAATTTCCCGCCGATCAGGCTGGTATTCGGGCCGGCGATCAAATTCTCGCCGTAAACGACATTGAGATCGGCAGCTGGGAAGATATGACCGAATTGATCCATATGGCACCGGAACAGGAAATATCTGTTCGATGGCTGCATGAAAATCAGGAGTATGAACAAACACTGACAACCGTATCCAATATGATTCTTAAGGGTTCCAAGTTGGTCAAGGTTGGTCTGATTGGAATCAGCCCGGAGTATGAACACCGAAGCGCCGGTTTTTTCGAAGCAATCGGCAGCGGATTTGAGAATACCTGGTACTGGCTGAGAGTCACTGTCATTTCCCTGAAAATGCTCGT
>CAZAKB010000166.1:0-6153 GCA_964485475.1 uncultured bacterium | reverse complement strand
TCGTGAATTAACGTCGCCGTATGGAGTAATTCTACCAGGCTGGCCGAAACAATCGTAGCATCAGTCGGAGTACCGCAGAGTTTGGCCGATAGCAAAACCAACAATGGGCGGATACGCTTACTTTTCTGATCTAGAATATAATTGGCGATATCATTTATCATGCTGACATCCGATTGAAAGGATGTGGCAAATTCCCGGTGAAACAACGCTAGTTCATCACTTACCGGCCGGGATAGATTCTCAATGCTAATTATCATCATCAACCTTCCAAATGTTCCTGGTCCGAATCGGTCTTTTTCTTTCCAGAAGCAAACCGGGAAACAATAATACTGAATTCATACAGAAATAAGAGCGGCACACCCATCAGGATCATACTGACCGGGTCAGGCGGTGTAATAAAAGCGGCCAGAATCAAAATAATAACGATCGCATAACGCCAGGATTTACGAAGAAATACCGGCGTTATCAAATCCATTTTGGTTAAAATAAACGACGCTACCGGCATCTGAAAAATCATACCAGATGCCACCAACAGCTGCAAAACGAATTTCGCGTAGTAATTGATCGAGATATTTTTCTCAACATCCGGCGAACCGATTGCTGACAGAAATTTTATAGCAAATGGCGCAAGGATAAAATAGGCAAATGCCACTCCGGTCACAAAAAACAGGCTCACACTGATGACCAACAGAGGACCCCACTTCTTTTCATCGCGGTAAAGACCCGGTGCAATAAACGCCCAAAACTGATAGGCGATCACCGGAATGGAAAGGACTATTCCCATTACCAGGGCTACCCCAAATTTCAACATCAGCATACCCTGCACTTTAAGTACCTGTATCTTCATGTCCGGTTGAAGCATTTTTGATGGTTTTAACAGCAATTCAACAAAAAAATCAGACACAATAAAACAGATAATTGTAAACAGTATCACACTGAACAATATTTTTAGCATGCGCCAGCGCAATTCTTCCAAGTGGTCTAAGAAACCCATTTCTTTCATATCATCTTTCTGGGAATATGCCCGATCTTTCTGCATCAATAATTATCTGAGTGAACGATTATAATCAAAATAACTTCTAAATATAATTATCCCATCCCAGAAAAGCAGTTTTTATTGAAGCATCTTGAATTTTCATAAATTCTATGTATATTGAAACACGTTTAAAAATTAATACAGGTGGCCCATGAACAGACATTTCCGATATAAAAACAGCTTTGTTCTGTTTACGATTTCAATGGTATTTTCCCTTCGGATATTTGCCCAGCAGCCGGAAATCACCGATCCCGATCCGTTACGCTTTGCTAAAACGATAAACACATTCAGGGAATGGGATCAAAAAAACAGCTTCCCTCCGGATGCGATCCTGTTTGCCGGCAGCTCCAGTATCCGACTCTGGCAAACGCATACCGCCTTTCCCGAATTACCAATTATTAACCGTGGGTTCGGAGGCGCTCATATTTCCGATATGTTGCACTATTATCAGGAAACGATAAAAGTGTACTCTCCCCGGGTTATCGTTTTCTACTGTGGAGATAATGATATCGCCGCCGGAAAATCGGTCTCACAGGTTCTGGCTGACTACACTGAATTTATCACAAAAATTAAAACCGGCATGCCCGGTGTCCGTCTGATTTATCTTCCTGTAAAACCCAGCATTAGCCGTTGGGACAAATGGCCGGTCATGGATCAACTGAATCAGGAGATTAAACGATACAATGCCAGCGATTCAAATCTCTACTACATCGATACAGCCACACCGATGTTAGTGAATGGAGAAAAACCCGGTCCCGAATTGTTCATGGACGATGGTCTGCATCTGAATCAAACCGGATACGTCCTTTGGACCTCAATTCTGACACCGACCATACAAAAGGTTTATGATGACTCAATAAAACAATAATTCGTAAAATAAAAACGGGACAGTTTTAAAACCATCCCGTCATCAAATTATTATTGTGTAAGTGCCGACTAACCGAATTCTTTTACAAATTCATCATAGTTTGTAATAACCAGTCGGCGGCCTTTACGCTGAATCCAGCCTTTGACCTCCAGCATTTTCAACATCCGTGAAACCGTTTCCCGGCTGGTCCCGGCCATATTGGCAATATCCTGTTGAAAAGGAAGACTATCAATGACGACCTGTCCCAGTTTGATGATTCCCAGATCTTCAGCAAAGCGAATGATACTCATGGCAATCCGGCTTTCGGCGTCGCTGAGCGACAATCCTTCGATCTGTTGATCTGAGCGTCTCAAGCGAACAGCCATTTCCTGCAACAGGGTAATGGCAATCTTAGGGTGCTTTTCCAGCAGGTCCAGGAAATCGCCACGTTTCAGGATGAAGACCTCCGAGTCTTCCAGGGCAATGACATTCGCGGAACGGCTTTCACCATCGAAAATCGACATTTCACCAAAGAAATCGCCTTCACCCAAAATCGACAGAATGACCTCACGCCCGTCGTCACTGAGGCGGGTAATTTTGACACTGCCAGTGTTTAAAATAAACAGCGTATCTCCCGCATCTTCTTCCATCAGAATCATATTGTTGCGCTTGTAAATGCGTTTTTGCACCAAGTCAAAGATTTTTTCGAGAATTTCATCTCGTAAATCGGCAAATAACGGAATGTTTTTTAACACGGTATCGTTCATATTTATTCTCCCTCGCTGAAAAATAGGTGGAGTCGCTCTAAAATACAAGGAAAAGTTGCATTGATTAACAATTAATCAATCTTCACTTTTCCCCCTTCCGGAACTTTTGGATTTGCCAAATTTTTTCAGGATCCCCGGAACCATTTCAATGACTTTTGCAATACTGTGATCTTTTAGGCTATGCACACGAACAGCTTCATCCTCAATCATGATAATAGCCACCGGTTCAATAATGGCACCACCACCGGTCCCGGTTCCGGAATCACCATCCCCCTTTGATTTACCACCACCGGCTCCGAACCCAAAGGATATTTTTGTCACCGGAATAACCGTTGCCTTCCCAACCGAAATCGGTTTCCCGACAACTGTTTCGGAATCCATCAGCGTTTTCAACTTTCCCAACAGTGTATCTAACAGATTTTCAACCATTATGAACCTCCCTTTTTACTCCGCAAACGACACCTATATTGCTTATATGTAAAAATAAGTATTGCAATGTATTGAACCAAATAAATTAAACCGTCAATATTAATTTTACCAAATATTCCTTTTCGCTTAAAATTGGCATAAAATGTAATGTTTTCCATTTTTTTGATCGTGTACTTAAACATATAATAAGTGGAAATAAACAGCCCCGTTGCCGCAGGATTGGAAAAACCGACCGCTAAATCTATTGATAATGTCTTAAATTTAATCGGTTTCAACAAGCGGGGAAACACTTTTCGGATAATCGTTATCCAGTCGATCGCATTCAATTTGGGTTTGGAGGATTTTTTGGTTCCTTTCTTCGGTTTCTTATCCGACGGTTTTTCAGGTTTTTCCCTTACATCTTTCAGTAGTTTTCTAAATACCGGAATCTTGATCACTGTAATTGCCAGCGATAAACGAAGTGTCTCCTGCTCCATCTTCAGGAATAAACGCAGCAGGCCAAAATAGAGTGAAATCACTCCGAGAAATTGTTTATCATCGTCACTAAAATCCCCACGAAAACGAAAACGGACAGGAATTACAATCGTTAAAACAACCACTCCCAGCAGCACCAAAAAAACGATCAGCAGCAGTTTTAAGATAAAAATAAACACGGAATCTGTTTTTTCCTTTGATATTCAGGTTTGATATAAATAAATTTGCGACCTGTTTGAAAACTGTTGAAAGGAGTTTAATGAGCAAGAATTTGTCAGTTCAAAAACGAATTCGCCAAGCGGATAAAGCCCAATTACGGAATAAGCATTACAAGACTTTAATGAAATCCATGATAAAAAAGGTGAAGACCGCCGGTAGCAAAGAAGAAGCGGAACCACTGTATCGAGAAGCAGCATCAATTATCGACTCCATCGTCGGAAAAGGCATTATTCACAGAAACAATGCCGCCAATAAAAAATCCAAGCTTGCTGCCCATATCGCCAAACTTTCGTAACACCATTTTTCTTAATACTTAATTATCCGTTCTGTAATTCGGCGCTTCCTTACTGATCTTAATATTGTGAGGATGACTTTCCTGAATTGAGGCGGATGTTATTTTAATAAATTCTGCCTTCGCCTGCATCTCATCAATATCTTTCGCTCCGCAATATCCCATCGACGCCCGTAAGCCACCCATCAGCTGATGAACCGTATCCTGCAAAGGACCTTTATAGGGAACAATTCCTTCAATGCCCTCGGGTACCAATTTTTTCGTTTCAGTGGAATCCTGGAAATAGCGGTCCTTACTGCCTTTTGCCATTGCGGCGATAGAACCCATTCCGCGGTAAGTTTTGTACACCCGGCCTTCGTACAATACGGTTTCACCGGGACTTTCATCCATACCTGCCAGAAGTGAACCCAGCATCACAGTGCCGGCACCACCGGCCAGGGCCTTGGCAATATCCCCGGAATACCGAATCCCACCATCCGCGATAATGGGAATTCCGGCCCTGTCTGATGCTTCACAACAATCCATGATCGCCGTCAGCTGCGGAACACCCACTCCGGCCACAACCCGCGTCGTACAGATCGCGCCGGGACCGATGCCCACTTTGACTGCATCCACACCAACATCAATCAGAGCCTTTGTGGCTTCTTTTGTCGCCACGTTTCCGGCAATAATATCTATTTGCGGGAATGATTGTTTCATCCGCTTGACGGCACTAAGGACATCGGAATTATGACCATGGGCAGTATCGATGATAATAACATCCACTTCGCCTGTGATCAACCGCTCCGCCCGCTCCATAAAATCGCGGGAAACACCCACTGCGGCGCCGACTCTCAAACGCCCGAAAGAGTCTTTTACGGCATTGGGAAATCGTTTCTTTTTCAAAATGTCCTTTACCGTGATAAGCCCTTTTAATCGCCCTTCATCGTCCACCACCAGCAGTTTCTCAATCCGATGTCGCTGGAGTATTTCTTCTGCCTGTTCCAATGTCGTACCCACCTGCGTAGTAATTAGATTTTCCTTGGTCATGCGCTGGGAGATCAGCTGATCCAGATTGGTTTCAAAACGAATGTCCCGGTTGGTCAGAATCCCAGTCAGCTGCCCATTGTCTACAACTGGAATTCCTGAAATCGAATATTTAGCCATAATATCCAGGGCTTCTCGTAAAGTATTAGTCGATGACAGGGTCACCGGGTTGACGATCATCCCGCTTTCGGAACGTTTTACCCGGTCAACTTCGGAGACCTGCTCAGCGATAGTCATATTCTTGTGCAAAATACCGATACCGCCTTCCCGGGCGATGGCAATTGCCATGTCGCCTTCGGTGACAGTGTCCATAGCCGCACTGATCAGCGGAATATTCAGATGGATGTTATTAGTCAATTTTGCTTTCAGGGAGACCTGCTTGGGCAGAACGTCGGACTTTGCCGGTACCAACAGTACATCGTCGAACGTGAGGCCTTCCCTGGTAACTTTTTTTATCATATCATCACCTTTTATATTGGTTTATTAGCAATCGCTTGAATCTGCTGAATAAATGTCTCGTCGTTATAAAAGTCATCAATTTTACGTAAATCTTTATACAGTAACCGGTCTTTATCAAGATGTTTTACCAGCGAGCGGATTTTTTTATATGCGATTTTTGTACCGTCACCGCTGGCTAAATTCTTCCGGTAATCAATCCCCTGGGCTGCCGACAGAAATTCGATCCAGATAATATGGCGAATATTTTCTACCACTTGTAAAAGTTTTAGCCCCGCATTAGGCGCCATACTGACATGATCTTCCTGGTTCGCCGAGGTGGGAATCGTTTCCACCGATGCCGGATGGGACAAAGTCCGGTTCTCCGCACAAAGCGCAGCAACCGTCACATGGGCAATCATAAAACCCGAATTAACACCACCGGTATCCACGAGAAATGCGGGCAAACCGCTCATTGTTGTATCCGACAAAATCGACACACGCCGCTCGCTGATATTACCCAGTTCGGTCAACGCAATTGTCAGGTAATCGGCTGCCATAGCCAGCGGTTCTGCGTGAAAATTTCCGCCAGACAAAATCTCGCCGATTTCCGGAAATACCAGCGGAT
>CAZAKB010000165.1:0-6168 GCA_964485475.1 uncultured bacterium | reverse complement strand
TTGGATGTGTCGGATATACTCGGGATCAGTCCCGCAACAACCGCCAATAATTCTAACGCCCTCCTCAAACCAACTTGTGGCAATTTTAGAATAATTATGCGGTGTGAATTCCGGATCAGTTTTCCAGCCAGTTACAGAATTATAGTGGTCGGCATTGGGATAGACCATTAGAGGCAGGTGGATTTTATGCATATTATTTTTAATAAAATCCGATATGATTTGATAATGGCAGCAATTAATCGAAAACAGACAAATCCCCGTATCTTTTAATTGATCATAGGCTTCGATAATTTTATCGCCATTCAGAATATGATCTTTGTCGATCAATATGAAACTGACTGCAACCGGCAATTTGGTTTCTATGGCTGCCTGGACAGCCGCATTGGCTTCCTGAAGATTGTTCATGGTTTCAATCAGGATTAGATCAACACCGGCGTCCGCAAGCCAGCGGGCTTTCTCACGGTGTTCCTTCAATGCGGAGTCAACATATGGCGATAAATCCGGTCGATAGCAGTCTTCCAGTGGTGACATTGATCCGGCAATCCAGATTGGTTTGTTTTGCGAAGCATTATCAACAATGTTTCGTGCTAATTCTACTGCCTGGAATGTTGCCAGCCTGGCATCATCTCCGGTAAGGCCAGCCTTTTTGAAGGTACGCGTATCTGTTCGAAATGTATTGCTTGTGATAATATCAATGTCAGCATTTATGTAATCGGTGTGGATTGTCTGTATTATAGCCGGGTTTTCACCGATGGCTACTGCCGACCAGAGTGGGAGTGATAAGTTCACACCGCGCCGGGCTAATTCTGTGCCCATTGGTCCGTCGAGGATCATTCGCTGGCCGTTTGCTAAACATTCTAAAAAATTCATTGTGTAACTCGTCTGGATTAGTGACCGAATTCTCTGGCGGCCTCGAGCATGGCAACATAATTTTCGAATTTTACATATTCCGGAATACTGTTTCCGGAACCGACACAATAGCCGCCGTTGTAAGCCACCTCTTCGATATTTTTCCGAACCTGCTCGCGAATCTGTGCCGGGGTTCCACGGGTGAGCAGATCAACATCCACATGTCCGATCAGGCAGAGGCGATCACCGTAGCGCTGCTTAACTTCGGAAATGGCCATGGCCTGTGGCTCAATAGGGTGTAAAGCATCAACACCACTGTTAATAATATCTTCCATAACCTCAAACAATATTCCGTCAGTGTGGTAGATCAGTGGTTTATTCGCTGATTTTGCCAGATCACCAATTTTCTTCAGCCAGGGAAAGAAGTACTGACGCAGGATTGACGGTGAAAGCATTAGGCTTGATACATAGGCAATGTCATCACTGTACCACATTACATCGATAGAGTCATTTTCTGCAAAATATTCAAACATACTGAGTACCAGGCTTCCGATTTTATCAAACAGCGCTTCTACTAGTTTCGGATTATCATAAAGCGCAAATGAAAATTCCTCAAAGCCCATCAATTCCCATACCATTGTAAAAATATCACCATATTGACCGATAACACCCATACCATCCGGTAAATACTGTCTGACGTTTTCAAACGTTGAATAATTAAAATCCACCTTTTTTGGAAATTGGTATTTTTCAAAGTCCTCAAAGGAGGTAATAACGCCTTTACCCTCGGTAGCCCAATTTCTGGATACCGATCCATCATCGTTGACTGTTATGTTTTCACTGTCCTGGAGAAAAAGTTTGCCGGGATTGAAATCGGCAACTGGCTGTAATTTAATGTAATCATAACCGGCTTTGTGCCAGAAATCCACATCATCTTTCAGAGATTTTATGGGGCGTCCAAGATATTTTTCCTTAATAATCGGATGAATACCGAGCTCGGCCACCGGTACATACCGTGCTTTTCCACGTTTTAATGTCAGTTTGAACTGTTCAATATCCGGTTCCATAATCTCCTCTCTTCTATCAATCAATTGTGTCTTTCTGTGGTGCAATTTAAAAGTTTTTTCCCAGCGCTGCACTATTATTTTACATTTTTCAATTGTAACTTAGGCCGATACTTAGGAAGTGTATGAATTCACAGAACACAATGAGAACCAAGGCTGTATTTCTGGATCGCGACGGCACATTAAATGCGGACAGTGTTTATTATATAAAATCCGTTGATGAATTTCACCTGTTTGAATTTACCGCAGACGCACTCCGGATTTTGACACGGCTGGGTTATAAGAATATCCTTATCACAAATCAATCCGCACTTGGACGAAATATGATTACCGCCAAGGAGATTGAGAATATTCATAAATATCTGAAAACGACGATTCGGCGAGCGGATGCTGAAATTCACGGTATCTATTATTGTCCGCATTTGCCGGAAGATAATTGTAATTGCCGAAAACCCAAAACCGGAAATTTGAAAAAAGCCATTCGGGATTTCAACATCGATATCGAAAAATCGTTTTTTATTGGCGATTCATTTAAAGATATTCAAACCGGAGCGGCGGTTGGTTGCCAGACGATTTTTGTTCGAACGGGAGTTGACTCACCGGCAATAAAAACCATTGAAACATGGGAACCACGACCGGATTTTATCACAGAAAATTTGCTTGAAGCAGCACAACTCATCGAGTGTATAGAAAGAAGCCAGAACTTATGAAAATTGTTGTTTTAATGGGTGGAACGTCATCTGAACGGGAAGTCTCACTGTCCAGTGGAAAAAATATTGCAGAAGCGTTGAAACAAAATGGTCATGAAATTCTCCTGCTTGACACAGTCTTGACGATCGACCAGATAGGGAGATCGTTGCCTGTTTCGGCACAAGATATTCAGCATGGTGATGAAAATCTTGTCCATTTGTTGGTTGAACCTGAAATTCGGTCCGCAGATTTTATATTCAGCGCGCTCCATGGTGGTTCTGGTGAAAATGGAATTGTTCAGGGAATCCTGCAGATACTTGGATATCAGTTCAATGGATCAAGTGCTGAAGGCTGCGCGATTGCAATGGACAAAGTGATCTCAAAGATGATTTTTGAAAAAAATGGTGTTCCAACGCCAAAATGGCTGTATTTTGAACGAATCGGCGGGTTGGATTATACTAAAATAATTGACACAATCACTGGCAAATTTCAGTTTCCCCTGGTGATAAAACCCGGACATGAAGGATCTACAGTCGGGCTGACAATTGTAAAAAAGCAAGAACAATTAAGGCCGGCAATTAATGAAGCATTAAAGTATAATTCGGTATTTCTGGTTGAGGAATATATTGCAGGGCGTGAACTGACTGTAGCGATACTGGGGAAAACAGCATTGCCGGTAGTGGAAATTCGTCCCCGTCATGGTATCTACGATTATGAATGCAAATATACAGGCGGCATGAGTGAATACATTGTTCCGGCCGATATCGACGACGGTCTTGCAAAACAGATTCAGGACTTTACAGTGGATGCTTTCAATCTTTTGCGTTGTTCCGGCTACGGACGTATGGATCTGCGTCTGAGTGATGATAACAAACCCTATTTTCTGGAGATGAATACACTTCCGGGAATGACCTCGACAAGCCTGGTGCCAAAAGCCGCAAAGGCGATTGGATTAAATTTTAAACAACTGTTAGAAGAAATAATTCGGATCGGATTGGGTGATAATGAATAATCCAGTTAAACGGTGCTCGGAAACAAAACTTGATTACAGTGCCCTGCACTGGTTTGCATTATATACAAAATCGCGACATGAGAAAAAGGTCAAGGAATCACTCGACGAGAAAGGCATTGAAAACTATCTGCCATTAAAAAAAGAATATCATCAATGGATTGATCGTAAAAAATTGGTTGAGGTGCCTCTGATCCGTGGATATGTGTTTGTGCGGATACCAGCGAAAAATTCAGTCTTTGTACTGGAAATATATGGCGCAACACGGTTTATTAAATTTAAAAATGAAATGGCCCCAATCCCGGATTTTCAAATTGAAGCCCTGGCCCAGGTACTCGCAGTTGGAGCCAGTCTTAAGAAACGGGAATATCTTAAAGCCGGGCATGTGGTTCAGGTTACTGGGGGGCCTTTTAAAGGGATCAAAGGAAAAATTCAGCGAATTGAGAATGAGAACCGATTCATTATCTCTCTTGATTTTCCCCAGGCATCATACGAAGTTACGATTGATTCCCAATTGCTGATCCCTTATGTTGAAGAATGTGAAAAGAAACCCCTTATATCAATGCCGCTAGGAATGTAAATATGTCTCTCTGTTTTTATAATACCATGACCCGGAAGAAGGAAGAATTTCAGCCTTTACAAGCCGGTAAAGTCAGGATGTATACCTGTGGCCCGACAGTCTATAACTATGCCCATATCGGGAATTTCCGGGCATATATTTTTGAAGATTTGCTCCGTCGTTTCCTGAAATTTAAAGGGTATCAGGTTACACAGGTAATGAACATTACCGATGTTGACGATAAAATCATTCGGGATGCTAACAAAATTGGTCAGTCAATCCGTGAATTTACCAAATCATACCAGGAGGCTTTTTTTGAGGATTTGGATACGCTTGGGATTGAACGAGCCGAGGTCTATCCGGCGGCGACCGATCACATTCCGGAGATGGTGAGTTTAATTAAATCAATTTTTGAAAAAGGTATTGCTTACCGGACTGATGACGGATCTATTTATTTCAGAGTATCCGATTATCCTGCTTATGGTAAACTGGCGCATCTTAATATTGCGGAAATGCAACAGGGTGATCGGGTTCAGAGCGATGAATATGAGAAAGAAGAAATTCGGGACTTTGCACTGTGGAAGGGCTGGAAAGAGGAAGATGGTCCGGTTTTCTGGGAAACGGAAATTGGCAAGGGCCGTCCGGGCTGGCATATCGAATGTTCAGCAATGAGTTCAAAATATCTTGGAAAACACTTTGATATTCACACGGGCGGTGTGGATAATATTTTTCCCCACCATGAAAATGAGATTGCCCAAAGCGAAGCGGCCAGCGGAGAAAAATTTGTGAATTACTGGCTGCATTGTGAACATTTAATGGTTGAAGGCGATAAAATGAGCAAGTCTGCCGGCAATTTCTATCGTCTGCGGGAACTTCTGGACAAAGGAATTGATGCAACGGCTATCCGGTATGTGCTTTTATCTACGCATTATCGTCAAAAACTGAATTTTACCTTTGATAAGGTCGAAGCTGCAGCAAAAAGCATTACTCGGTTAAGGGATTTCAAGAAATCTCTGGTTGGGAATACCGTCAATGGCTCACACCAAATTAGCAAAATTATTGATAAATATTTGAACGATTTTGAAACAACTCTGGATGATGATCTGAACATTTCGGGTGCGTTAGGATCGGTTTTTTCCTGTATCCATGAGATCAATACTTTTCGTGAAACTAATTCACTGACCGAAGATGATGTTCAGGCGATTTTGGGATATTTGAACAGAATTGATTCTGTTTTGAATGTGCTGGAAGAACCGGAAAACCAATTATCAGATGAGGAACAAACCTTGGTCGATGCCCGGCAACAGGCCCGAGCAGATCGGAACTGGGTAGAAGCTGACAGGATTCGGGATGAGTTGTTGAGTCGGGGTATTATACTCGAAGACACGCCCCAGGGAACGACTTGGAAACGGAAGATTCAAACGATATAAATTATAATTCGTAATTTGTAAATATTTCGTCGACCGTAACGGTTGCTGTACCGATTTTACCAACTACAATCCCGGATGCAAGATTGGCGGCTTTCGCGGCGGTAAACCAGTTATCGGAGATAATTAATCCGGCTAAAAACGTTGCAACGAACGTATCGCCTGCGCCACTGACGTCAAACACTTCCCGGGCCTTGGTTGGTACAGTCAAACTGTTGTGATTGCTGTCAAGGACGAAAACTCCCTGGTCGCCTAGAGTAATTACGAGGCCTTTCAGCTCCAGTTCGGAGACCAGTTTTTTGGCATATTCGCTAATCTCCTCGTCTTTCAGATCGGGGTGCCGAATAGCGTTTACAAATTCTTTACGGTTTGGTTTAAGGGTTGTAGCACCGTGATATTTTGAAAAATCATTGCTTTTTGGGTCGACTATCACGGGTTTGCCAGAGAAGTGTTTCAGGATATCCGATGTCAGGCCAGCAGTCAGAAATCCTTTATTGTAATCGGATATAATTACGCCATCGTACCGGTCCGAATTACTCACGATCTGTTTATAAAGAGCCACTGCCGTGG
>CAZAKB010000164.1:0-6223 GCA_964485475.1 uncultured bacterium | reverse complement strand
TTTATTATGTGAGCGAGAGACGGGACTCGAACCCGCGACAACCACGTTGGCAACGTGGAGCTCTACCAGCTGAGCTACTCTCGCATTCTTAAAAAGCGGTGAAATTTAAAGCAGAATAACTCTTTATGCAATATTTTTTGAGAATAAATTTTACCCTTAAAACTCCGGTTGATATATAGCCAAAATAAATCTAACTTTTGTTCCAATGAAGAAGGTTAAAAACATTAATAAGTACTGTGCTATTGTTCCTGCATATAATGCCCACGAGACCCTGTTTGACGTCGTGATATCCATACATCGAATCGTTCCGGATCTGCAGATTATTGTTGTTGATGATGGCTCAACTGACGGTAGTGTGTCGATCATTACTAAATATAAATCCGTACTGTTAATTCAACATAAATTCAATATGGGAAAAGGGGCTGCTATTAAAACCGGAATCCGATGTGCAAAAGAAGCTGGATTTCAGTATGGAATATTTATTGATGCCGATATGCAACATAACCCAGAAAAAATAGTTGAATTTATAGGCTTAAGAGAGAAATATGACTCTGATATGATTCTTGGTAAACGATCATTTCTAAGAACGGATATGCCGTTTCACCGCATACTATCGAATAGTATAACATCCTTCATGATATCTATCAGGACCGGAAAGCGAATTCATGACAGTCAATGTGGTTATCGACTTGTAAAATTAATAAATATCAATCCGGATATATTTGATAATGACGGATTTCAGTTTGAAAGTGAATTTCTGATTAAAATGCTTAATTCGAATATTAATTATTGTGAATTATCGATTCCGACAATATATAATAAATTCGGTAGTTCCATCAATAATGTGCTTGATACACTGAGATTTATTAAATTGTTTTTAAATAGTTACTTGTGGTTTTAAAATCGGAGAAACAATGATAGAAATCTTGAAAATGATCGCGATTACATTTATTCCAACATTGGAATTAAGAGCATCCATACCGTATGGTATTTTTGGAACAGAATTTCACTGGTTTCAGGTGTTTCTGATTTGCATAATCGCGAATATAATAATTGGTATTCTAATTTATGTATTTTTAGAATGGATAATAAAATTGATGTGTATATTTGGACCGATCGAAAAACTCTGGAATGGTTATGTTCAAAAAATACAACAACGAATTTCAGAAGGAGTTGAAAAATATGGCGAGTGGGCGGTGGCGGTCTTCATCGGAATTCCTCTTCCGGGTTCAGGTGTTTATACTGGCGCTGTAGCTGCTTTTCTTATTGGTCTGAATTTTAAAAAATTTATGATCGCCAATATTATTGGCGTAATCATCGCTGGAATACTTGTTACAGCGATATGTCTTACGGGTTCAAGCTTATCGAGTATTTTTATCAAACCGGTCTAAGAAATTTACTTTGGAATAAAGTTCCGATAGTCTAAATTTGGAACGCTTTTTTGATACTTATCAATATTCGGGGTGTAGCGCAGCCCGGTTAGCGCGCTTCGTTCGGGACGAAGAGGCCGGAGGTTCAAATCCTCTCACCCCGACTAATCATGTCAGTCACAGTTTATATTCTATACAGTTCTGTTAAAGACCGGTATTATATTGGTCAGACATCTGATATAAACCGACGATTAATCGAACACAACTCTGATTATACAAAATCAACAAAATCTGGAAAACTATAGCAAATTGTAATGGTTATAATCAATAAATAAAAAGCCCCGATTAATTCGGGGCTTTTACGTACGCCCAGGAGGATTCGAACCCCCAACCTTCTGGTCCGTAGCCAGACGCTCTATCCAATTGGGCTATGGGCGCATCACTTTTAAAAAGCGAGTAAATATACATTCATTTCGCTTTTTTGACAATTAAAAATATTGAAAAAAGCATTTTATTCACCTATTTTAAAGTAAATGTGAATACTGTAATAGGAGAAGATAAACCAATGCGAAAATGGCAGTTAATTTTTTTGGTAATTTTAATGATCGGATCTTTGTCTGCTTTGGAAATGCCTGAGGATGAATCTCTGAAATCATCAATCCTATTGTACGAAACGTGGCTTAAAGCCAAGATGGAGTATCGGGGAATAACCGGATGTTCTTTTTCAATAGTGTATGATAAAGATTTGATATATTGTAACGGTTATGGATACAGCGATATTGAAAAACAAATACCTGCCACTTCAAAAACTGTTTATCGGATTGCCTCTATTACAAAAACATTTACAAGTACCGCAATTATGCAGTTGCGGGATGCCGGAAAAATTCGATTGGATGATCCTATAAAAAAGTATTTACCATGGTTTGACATTAAAACTGAATTTGATGAGGATCCAGAAATTACAATCTGGCATTTATTAACCCATACATCAGGTTTACCCGCAGAAGCGGCATTTCCTTACTGGACCGACCATGAATTTCCGACTGTGAAACAGATTATTGAAACGCTGCCTGATCAGGAAATGATATATCCGACCGAGACAAAATGGAATTACTCAAATCTGGCGATGTCATTGTTGGGTTATATAGTCGAAGCAGCATCCAGCCAAAAATATGAAGATTATATTGAGTTAAATATTCTTAAACCTTTAACAATGAATAATACCTGTGTTGATATTCTAAAAAATAAAAAAATAAAAAAAGAACTTGCAACTGCATACGGTCGTCGTTTACCTGATGGAAGTCATAAATTTACGTCATTTACCGATTCCAAAGGATTAACACCTGCAGCGAATATATCTTCGACGGTTGAAGATTTGGCAAAGTGGGCGTCATTTCAATTTTCGGGAAAATCAACGGACGGTAAAGTATTAATAAAAAAGTCAACACTGAATGAAATGCAACGTGTGCAATGGCTTCAACCAAGTTGGGAAAGTGGCTGGGGACTCGGTTGGGGAGTACGCAAGAAGGGTGATAGGACAATAGTGGGACACGGTGGCTGGGTCGGTGGATATCGGACGCAAATATCCTTCTGTCCTGATGAAAAAATTGCATTTATTATCATGTTTAATTCCGATGATGCGTCACCGAGTGAATACATTTATAAAGCCTTTGATCTTATCGGGCCGGCGCTTATAAAAGCCTATAATGATGAAAAATTGCCTGAAACAAAGCCTGATTCCGTATGGCAAAGATATGTCGGCAAATATCGTGATCCTTGGTCATGGGATTACGATGTTATGATACTTAATGGAAAACTTGTTATTTATTCCTACGATTATCCACCGGAAGATGATCCGAAATACAGTTTGTCCGAGTTGACCCCTACTGAGCCACACACATTCCGGATTACCGATAAAAACGGCTATGGTCAAAAGGTAGTATTTGAGTTTGATGAAAACGGAAAGGTGACTCGTTTCAAGAAGGGTGAAAATTACAATTATCGTGTTATTGAAAAATAAATGAGAAGCATTGATCATTATAAATTTGGAGAAATGGTCATTGATGGTAAATCCTATCATCGTGATTTGATTATTCTGCCCGATAAGATTATTCAGAATTGGCGACGAAAGGAAGGACATCGGTTAATTTTAGATGATATCAGTGATATTCCACTATCTATAATTGAATGCCTGATCATTGGTACCGGAAAATTTGGAATGCTGAAAGTTGACGAAAAGGTAATATCGGAAATGAACGATAAAAGAATTAAGTGTATCGTAGAAAAAACAGTGAAGGCTATTGAGAAATATAATAGTATAATACAGTCTAAAATAGTCGCCGCGGCTTTCCATTTAACATGTTGAATATTTAAATATGTACTTTAGGTGATATAAGGAGAACTATCCTGAAAATGCAGAAATTATTCATTGTTTAAATTTGAAGTATAACTTTAGGTCATGAAAATATCAGTTAGGAATAATAAAGGGTCGAAAATTTAGAGTATACAATTGGATATCATTACCAATTTCAAAATAGTCTGGGGAATTTAATGAAAAGACAAAGTATTAAAGTATTGATTATTTTGGCAATGGCTTTGTTCGCAATGCAGTGTGCCACATTTAAAACTGCCGGCACCATAGATCGAGTTGATGAAGATAAACTCGAGAAATCCACTCGGAAATATCTCGGAACACCCTATGTCTGGGGTGGTACGACAGCTGCGGGCCTGGATTGTTCAGGACTTACATCATTGGTATACAAAGAACAAGGAATCATGTTGCCCCGCACGAGCAGGGAACAATATAATGTCGGAAAAACAATCGCGGTTGACAATGCACGACCCGGTGATTTACTGTTTTTTAATACATTTGGTAGTGGAGTCAGTCATGTTGGGATTTATACCGATGATCATCAGATGGTGCATGCCAGTTCGAGTGACGGTGTAAAATATACACACTTCAATACAGATTATTGGCAGAAGAGGTTAATTGGCGCAAAGCGGGTAGCAGGTTCCCAATATATCCAGGGAGAGTTAGCCAGTGAAAAGATAGCTGTTGTATCGGAATTTCCAATGCGAGTTCGAGATCTGATTAGTATTCCGACCACTTATACTCTGGATCGTCGTCATTTTCATTTGGACTTTCGGACAAATGTAACCGGTAATCTATCTGTTAGTTCTTCAATTGGATTTTGGAATCGACTCGATGTGGGTGCATCCTTTATGTTTAATCATGTCTTAGGTAACCAGGATCTTGGTGTTGAAGTTCCACAGGTTTCAGTCAAATTCCGATTCTGGAATGAAGATAAATGGTATCCATCGACCGCAATTGGTTTTGCCAGCACAAAACTAAAAACCGTCAGCTATGATACATCTGGAAGTCTTATTGAAAAATGGGGTGATCCACGTGGATTATATCTTGTGGCAGGAAAGAGCATGTTTGATGGATATAAATGGTTATTAGGAAATGGTACCACCTATGTTGGTTTAGGTACAAATCGTATTGATAAACATACTCAGCTCGATAATGCCTATATGTTTATTGCCTATGAACAGCAGGTGTTGAGAAGGATTCTTTTAATTGCGGAAATCGATGACATTTTTCGATCGGGAACAATAAATATTGGAACCAGGATTGCCTTTACATCTGCGTCAAGTGTTGAGTTCTCGATGACGCATCTGTTTGAAAAACATTATGAAACCGACCGAGCATTACGGTTTTCGTATTATTTTATTTATTAGGAACTTGTATGAAACTAACAGTCTTAGGATCAGGATACTATATTCCAATGGTGAATCGTAATAATTCCGGATATTTGCTGGAAATTGGATCGGAATCTGTGTTACTTGATACAGGTTCCGGGACTCTCCGGCAGTTGATCAAAGGTGGTTATTCCATCTGGGATATATCCAAAATATTTTACAGCCATTTACACATCGATCACCTGGCAGATCTTTTACCGGTTTTATTTACCCGAAAATATTCTCAACCAAACAGGGGCAAGGGTGAATTGTTGCTTTTTGGTCACGACGATCTTCAGAAAATTATTACCGGCTTTGAGGATTTATTCAATCAGTGGATTATTCATAATAAATACAAATATCAATGTCATTGTTTAATGCATGGAAAATACAATTTCGACTCATTTAACCTGGTGGTTTATCAAGGTAATCATGCCGATCAGAGTTTGATGTACCGATTTGAGGATTCGACAGGTAAAACATTACTTTATACCGGAGATACTGATTTATCTGATGAATTATTTGAAGCAGCGGATGGCGTAGACGTTCTTCTAACGGAATTATCCAGTACCAATGAAGAATCCGCTAATGGTCATTTATCACCTATTAAAATTTCACAATTATTGGATAAATGTCGACCCAAAGTTACGATTTTATCGCACCTTTCTCCGGAAACAGAAAAAATAACGATCATCGATGCGATAAACGTTCCTTCGAATTGTGTGGTTGAACTGGCTGAAGATTTAAAAGTCTGGAAAATCTGATCGATTATTCCGCTTTTTTTTCTTCAATTTTGCAGGTGGACAAACCAAATATTGCATATATGGGGCAGAGACTGATTGAGGCAGTAACGATCGGAATTAATCCTACAGCGCCCCACCAATTTTTAAAGTAAACACCCAACGCAATGGCTACGATACCGATGATCCAGCGGACGATTTTGTCTGTTTTTCCAACATTGCATTTCATAGTAATTTCTCCTATCGTGTAAATTGTAATTTTTACAATATACAGTTTGAGATACAATAGTGCAATTCGTTACGATTTTTAAAAAAGAAAAACGCCCGGTCTCGCACTGATCCGGGCGTTTATGATAATCAGAAAATAATTAG
>CAZAKB010000163.1:0-6248 GCA_964485475.1 uncultured bacterium | reverse complement strand
CCGGAACTGACGATGCCGGTAATTAGCAGATTGGCCTTGAATGCCTGCCACGTCACAAGCCCGGCAAAACCGGTCATCCCAAAGGAAAAAAGCGCATCCCCTGGACGCTTAATGTTGGTTTTGCCCAAACCCGGAACGATTGTTGATAAAAATGACGAAAAGAGAGGCGACTTTCGCCTAATGTGAGTGCGACGTTGTTCAATATCGAGAAGAGCAGATCGAAGCGAGTCATCTGTAATATTTTTAAATCCATTAAAATTGATAGATACGGAATCCTGGTGGAGAGAGGCTAAATAAATAAAGTAAAATTCTGTGTCATTCTGAAAGGGAAAGCTTTGAATGGCAGCCCAATCCTGTAGTTTATAATGATTATACATTACGGCGATTCGAGAGATTTCAATTAATTCTGAACCATCCTGAGCAATGATCCGGGAAAACGATTGGACTGCATAGTCATAGCGTTCCCGGAACTGATGGCAAAGACCGATTTTAAACAGGATTGTATCGTTGTCAGAATCGGATAAAAACAGATGCCGTTCATATTCAATGGCCGCCCGGAGATAGTCTTCGGTTTTGAAAAGGTGATCGGCAAATTCTAAAACCTTTTTTGAATCGGTTGATAATTCCGATGCAGCCAATTGGCCGAAAAGAACCAGGACAATTAATGCAAATAACAGATTACCTGTTTTTTCTGATATCATAGCGATAAACCGGATCACTGAATTTTTCTCCATCAAATTGATAATAGTATGGGGCAAAGGGATTGCAACGCATTAACCGGTCGCCGGCAAGCAGAATACCTTTGATCGTCCCTAGTTCTTCAATTGCCGTAAACGCGAACCGTGAACAGGAGGGATGGAACACACAAGACGGTAAATCCTGGCTGGAAATCCCTTTCTGATAGATGCGAATCCATACCAGGGCCGATGCCTGGAAAAAACCGGGAGTTTTCTGATTATGCAATTGAATTTGCATTGGGTTGATCGGCTTCTCCCAGTAATCATCCCATTTTGCCTGGTTCTGAGCGATTAGGCTAATGTTTAATGTGGTAAATAAAAGGAACGCGAAATAAAGGTTTTTCATCATGCCTGAAATAAAACCGGAATCGACTGAAAGTCAATCGATTCCGATTAATTGTTTTGCAAAGAGATGCTTATTTTCTAAGTCCCTCTTTGGCTTCAATTTCTGTCATGGTCTTTCCCTGAAATGCTTCAAAGGGAATCATGATTCTTCCGACGCAACATAACTGGAGCCATTCCATTGTTCTTACGTTTCTCTGATTGTACTGTGCTCCAACCCGTGGTCCTAAACAGCAACCGATAATGCCACCGGTAACTCCAGCGGACTGAAAACCAGGTACTGCGCGGATTGGACTGAAGACGATACCGACTAACTCAAGCATTTCGATATCTTTACCCTCATTCATTTCCAATCCAACACGCGGGCCAACAAAAAAACTGACGAGACAAGGTACTGGTCCACCTTTTTCTTCCGCATGTAAAAAAGTGCCGGAAAACAGAGTAATCATGATAATTACACATACTACAGTTTTCTTCATTCGATCTCCCTCTTTTTTATTAATAGATAATATGAAAAAATCTGAATTAAATATCAATAATATTTATATCAAATTTTAATGGTCCTATCCATTAAATCGATAACCAGCGGTTAAAAATACCAGGGCTGGAAAAGCCGGTACGAAATTTAAAACAACCTGTTTCCGGTTTTTAGTCTGAAAGGCGAACTCTATTTCACTATACGGCCCTATAATTCCTTCCATTGCGCCCCAGTTTTTTAGAAACCGGGTTTGAATGCCTGGCTTGTCGTACCGAGCCCAGCTGCGGCGTATATTTGCACCAAAACCAAAACCAAAACCTAGTGAAACATATTAATGTTTAAACATTGGTTGTTTAAAAAGCATAGTCCCGATATAGGCAGCCGGTTGAATTGCACAATCTATATAGATCGCTTGTACGGTGCGCCAAAATAAATCCTTTTCATTCAGTGGTTTATCGATTCCAATCAGTATGCCCGGATTGAAAATATGGGTGGCACTTTGTTCCAGTTTTAAAGGAAAATATTCCGCATTATAATTAATATCCACAATGTGATGGGTGAAGCCGAGCGCTCTTATCGAATAAATAGTATTGGAAGTTTTACGTTCGGCAGCGTATACTTCTCCGGAATAAATTAGTATTCCCAGTAAAAATAGAATGGATCTAATCAAACAGATTCCGCTAAAGATTTTTTATTTACGTAATCCCTCTTCAATTTCAATTTCACTCATTGTTTTACCATTATAGGCTTCCAAGGTAATTAATATCTTACCGACGCAACATAATTGAAGCCATTCATTTGTACGGACTTTACGATAATGCAATTCATTACCAACCCGAGGTCCCAGAAAAAAACTTGCCAGAGCACCTTCAAAACTGTTATTTATTCCACCGCGGTCATAAGCCATGTAAGCCCTCGTGCCATTCGCAATCATATTTCCGGCGATGGTAAATGGCCATTTTGCGGATCCGCCTACGACTAATCCACCCAATGCAATCCATTCGCTTAAATAGATTTCATCATTTCCCTCATTCATTTCCAGACCAACACGCGGGCCAATCAGGCAACTGGCGAGCGCCGGCCCGATACCACCGGGATTGGATACTTTTTTTGATGATGAATGTGAATCACCGGAATTATTTGTTGATTTTTCACCGGATTGCGCGACAACTCGTTTTTCCCTGGGTTTGTCAATTGGGTCAGATAATTTGTCAGCTATTGTTACAGATCCATCCGATAATAATGAAATGATGTTTCCCGAATGCTGATAGATAAACATCTTCAGGACATTTCCATTTTTGACATCAACCATACGGACTGTGACCGAAAAACTATCTTCAACTTTTGTAATTGATCCGCCGATGATTAAATCGGTACCGGATAATTTACCTGCTTCTGCCAGGCATGGAGCGCTTGAACATTTTGCCAGGGAAAAGCCGCGCTCAGCAAGTTTTTTTTGAATGTCGGGCATTTCCAGGATCGTAAATCGCCCCCGGTTGAACAATTCCACCTGTAAATGTTCAGTGAACACTTTGGCTTCTTCGGGTGGGATTCCAATTGCTTCGAAATCCATGACAGCCAGGGATTTGGGCTGGGCTGAAACCGATCCAATCAGTACCAGGATTATCGTCAGCGAGTATTGTGTGAAATATTTTAGCATTTTTAATCTCCATTTTACAGTAACCAGTGTGATAAAGTACTATAATTAATTTAAATTCGATAGTGTCAATTGAAATATTATCGACGCTTATAAGACTATTTTCCGGATTGAAGGTTGACAGTTTGCCAGATATTTCTTAAATGATAGTTGAATATTGTGATGTTAATCAATTAATAGAAAAAGCCAGACATGCAAAGACTAATTAAAATCCTGAATACAGGTAACTATTGGAATTCGATTCCGACTGTAACCATCGGTTTTCATATTCTATCAAAGAGATAATTAAAATGAATAATATTAAGGAGAAATAATCATGTTAGCAGTCGGAAATATCGCACCGGATTTTACATTGATGAATCAGGACAACGTTGAGGTTACATTGAATGACTTTCGTGGTCAGTGGGTGGTTTTATATTTTTATCCGAAAGATAGTACCAGCGGCTGCACGAAAGAGGCAATCGATTTTACAGAACACCTGGATGAATATAAGAAATTAAACGCGCAGGTTTTCGGTGTCAGCCCGGATTCCGTGAGCAGCCATCAGAACTTTATCAAAAAATACGACTTAAAGGTTGATCTATTGGCCGATCCTGATCATTCAGTTCTGGAACAATTCGGTGTCTGGCAGGAAAAATCCATGTACGGTCGCAAGTATTTCGGTGTCGTCCGTTCGACTTACTTGATCAACCCGGAAGGAATAATTATAAAGGTCTGGGAGAAGGTTTCCGTGGATGGTCATGCCGATGCAGTCATGTGTGAAATAAAGTAAAGGAAGATTCATGGAACTGGATAAAATTATCCAAAACCGCCGGGCTTACAGAACCTTAGGTAAATTGGATATTACCGATGGATTAATAAATGATCTGGCGACAGCGGCCAGTCTGGCACCCTCATGTAATAATATGCAACCCTGGCGTTTTGTGTTTGTCTATGAACCGGCTCGTTTGCAGGCACTCTTTGAATCCCTGGCGCCGGGAAATTATTGGGCAAAAAAAGCCACGTTAATGATAGCGGTATTTAGTAAAAAGGAACTGGATTGCGTGATCAAAGACCGGGACTATTATCAATTTGATACCGGGATGGCGACCGCACACCTGATGTTGAAAGCTACGGATCTAGGACTGATCACGCACCCCATGGCCGGTTTCAGTCCCGATAAAGCCCGGGAAGTCTTAAATATCCCCAACGACATGCAATTGATTACGTTGATTGCCGTTGGAAAGCGATTGGAAACCATTGATCCGGCGCTTTCAGAAAAACACCAACTCCAGGAATCGCAACGCCCCCCTCGATTAAATCCTGAGGATTTTGTATATTTAAACGAATTTAAATAAGCAATTTCAGGGAGAACCTATGAATCAATTACGCCCGATCCGGGATATCGTCGCTGATATTGGCCTGACGGATTCCGAAGTTGAATATTTTGGCGAAGCCAAAGCGAAACTGAAACTCAGCACTTATCAGAAATTCAAAGATAAACAGGATGGGACCCTGATTCTGGTTTCGGCAATTACGCCAACGCCGGCAGGCGAGGGTAAAACCACGACATCGATTGGTCTATCCATGGGCTTGAATCGCATCGGCAAGAAATCCATCGTGACGTTGCGGGAACCCTCTTTGGGGCCGCTGTTCGGCATGAAAGGCGGCGCCACCGGCGGCGGCAAGACCCAGGTGCATCCCATTGACGATATCAACATGCACTTTACCGGCGATATGCATGCGGTATCCGCTGCCCATAACCTGATATCGGCGATAGTGGACAATCACCTCTTCCGGCAAAAAGAGCCACATCTGGATCCGCGCCAGGTTGTCTGGAACCGGGTGATGGATATGAATGACCGTTCGCTGCGGGAAATCGTCATCGGTCTGGGCGGGAAAAAGAATGGATTCCCCAGGGAAACAAATTTCAGTATTACGGCCTCGTCGGAAGTAATGGCGATCTTGGGGCTGTCGGAATCCTATTCCGATCTAAAGGAACGCATTGGCAATATTTTCCTGGGATATACTTATTCGAACGAGCCGGTTTACCTGAGAGAACTGAATATTACCGGCGCTGTTGCGGCATTGTTAAAAGATGCCCTGAAACCAAATTTGGTCCAGACCAGTGATGGCACACCAGCGTTTGTCCATGGCGGCCCGTTTGCCAATATCGCCCAGGGGACTTGTAGCATATTGTCCATGAAAATGGCGCTGAAGCTGTCGGATTATGTGATCACGGAAGCGGGCTTTGGCTTTGATCTGGGAGCGGAAAAATTCTTTGATATTGTTGCCCGGAAATCCGGCTTGAATCCCAAAGCCGTTGTCTTGGTCGCAACGATCCGGGCCTTGAAAATGCACGGCGGTAAAAGCCTGAAAGAACTCAACGAATCCGATCCGGCGGCGGTCAAACGGGGTATGCCGAACCTGCTTAAACACGTTCAAAATATTTGCCATTTTGGCGTTCCGGCGGTGGTGGCCATCAACAAATTTGATTCCGATACGATTAAAGAAATTGAAACCGTTCAGCATGTGTTAAATGGCCGGGGAATCGAAAACGCTGTCATCGATTCCGCTGGCCGGGGGAGTGAGGGTGCAGTGGATTTAGCCCGAAAAGTGGTGACAATCAGCAAGAATGATAACCTTTATCAACCCTTGTACGAAATTGAGTCGTCGATTGAAGAAAAAGTTGAAACCGTATGCCAAAAAATATATGGTTCCCAGGCTGTGGATTTTACCAAAGATGCCCGGAAAGCCATTGGTAAAATCAATAAACTTGGCCTGGATAAATTGCCGGTCTGTATCGCGAAAACTCAAAAATCTCTTTCCGATAATCCCGAACTGCTCGGCCGTCCCAAGGATTTCCTGGTAACCGTCAGAGATGTACTGGTTTCCTCGGGGGCCGGTTTCCTGGTGCCCATCACCGGTGAAATGCTGCTGATGCCCGGCTTGCCCAAAGTCCCGACCGCGGAGAATGTGGACATCGATGACGATGGAAATATATCAGGGATGTTTTAAGATGAAGAATTGGAATATCAGTTCGTCATAGTGTTTT
>CAZAKB010000162.1:0-6252 GCA_964485475.1 uncultured bacterium | reverse complement strand
TCGGCATCGATCCCGCCAAAATGGAGAAATCTGACAGTTACGGTCTGACCGGCATGCGAGAGCGGGCCCTGTTTCTCGGCGGAAACCTGACAATCACTGGAAAGCCGGGCCAGGGTACTGAAATCATCCTGGAGATTCCCAAAAAATAATTGAACCGGTTGAAAAATATCACTGGATTTTTAGAGACATTATATTAATATTTGAAGCACATGATCAATATTCTGATTGCCGATGACCACAGCCTGATCCGGGAAGGGTTCAAAAAAATCCTGTCCCGTGAAAATGACCTGACAGTCGTTGGAGAGGCCGGCAACGCCTTTGAGATCATGGATACCCTCGGTAAAAATGCGTGTGATGTCATCGTTCTGG
This sequence comes from uncultured bacterium, assembly GCA_964485475.1. Lineage (GTDB taxonomy): Bacteria > Fidelibacterota > UBA2242 > UBA2242 > UBA2242 > B118-G9. The sequence goes on along the minus strand of CAZAKB010000162.1, from coordinate 5,883 downwards.
ATATATCGATGCCCGGCAAAACCGGTTTGGATATTCTCAGCGATATCCGTATTCAGTTTCCAAATGTCAAGATCCTGATCCTGAGCATGCATTCCGAAGAACACTACGCATTGCGGGCCCTGAAAGGCGGCGCCCTGGGATATCTCACCAAAGAGAGTGCTCCTGATGAACTGATCACGGCTATCCGCAAAATTCATAGCGGACGAATGTATATCAGCGAGGTCGTTGCCGAGCAACTGGCCAATAATATCGGCGGGAAAAAGAAAGAGAAACTCTCCCATGAGAACCTGTCGGATCGTGAATTCCAGGTTATACAAATGCTGGCAAGCGGCAAGTCCATCGCCGAAATCAGCGAGCGCCTGGCGATCAGTAGCAGTACCGTCAGCACCTACCGTCAGCGTATCATGGAAAAACTGAACCTGAAAAATACATCGGAACTGATTCTATACGCGATAGATAATCATTTGACTGATTAATTCAATTAATAGTGTTCATATCAAAGAGTGACCACCCAATTTATTGGGTGGAATAAGCAATCTTTTTACATTTTCCAAAACTTCCACCCAGGACTTCTTTGCTGAATTCAAAGCTTGCAGATAGAAATACTTTATATAACCACTTAAAATCGATTATAAATTCCGTACCATGTTGTAAAACTCCGGAAAGGAAATTCCCACGCAATCGGCATCTTTGATCGTTGATTCACCATCGGCAATCCAGGCCGCCACGGAAAGTGCCATGGCAATCCGATGATCATCATAGCTGTTGCACACAGCAGAGTGAAGCGGCGTCGGACCTTCGACAACAAAACCATCTTTAGTCTCTTCTATCGATGCACCCATTTTCTTCAATTCACCGACAATCGCGGAAATACGATCACTCTCTTTGATCCGCAATTCCAGGGCATCTTTGACGACTGTTTTTCCTTGTGCCTGGGTCGCAATGACAGCAATCAGCGGCAGTTCATCGATCAGTTTCGGAATCAGAGTTCCGCCAATTTCAACAGCCCTTAGTTCAGCGTTTTGGACAAGGATATCGCCAACCGGTTCGTTGGACACAGAACGTTCATTCTCAATCCGAAGGTCAGCGCCCATGTTTTTCAATACTGTTAAAAGCCCGGTCCGGGTTGGATTAATGCCCACATCCTTTAAGCGCAGATGACTGCCGGGCACCAATAATCCCATGGCAATCAGAAATGCCGCCGAGGAAATATCCCCCGGAATTTGGAAATCACGGGCTGATAACTTTCGGTTTTTTTCGAGGGAAATGATGTTGCCGTCCCGCCGAATATCCACTCCGCAAAAAGCCAGCATTCGTTCGGTATGGTCGCGGCTTGCCACCGGCTCAGTAACCTGAACACTTCCGGCAGCATAAAGCCCGGCCAGCAGAACCGCAGACTTCACCTGGGAACTGGCGACCGGCAATTCATAAATCACATCGGAAAGGGATTTTCCACGAATAAACAAGGGCGCGAGCCGATTTGATTGCCGGCCGAGAATTTCAGCACCGTTATTTACCAGGGGTTTGATAATGCGATCCATGGGGCGCCGGCGCAGGCTGGCGTCACCCGTGAGTACCGTTGAAAAGTTTTGCCCGGCCAGCAACCCGCAAAGGAGGCGCATTGTCGTACCGGAATTTCCACAATTCAATATATCATCGGGTTCGCTCAGAGTCCGGAGCCCCTTGCCATGGACGTGAATGTCCTGACCTTCGCGACGAATGGTGGTTCCCAATTGTCGCATACAGTCCAATGTGGATTGGCAATCGATCGCTGAGGAATAATTTTTTATTGTACTGATCCCATCAGCAATAGCCGCAAACATTGCCGTCCGGTGGGAAATTGATTTATCACCGGGAACAGTCAATTCACCATTTAGCTGATGTAATTTCGACAGCCTGATATCGGCCATTTATAGTCTCCGCCCAACGGCTTTGGCGATCGTATCCAGCTCTTTCATTAAGGCTGAAAAATGGTCAAAGGTAATGGATTGATAACCGTCGGACAGGGCTTTATCCGGGAACGGATGTACTTCCACCATAATTCCATCAGCCCCGGCGGCAATGGAGGCTTTGGAAAGCGGAATAATCATATCCCGGCGGCCGGATGCATGACTGGGATCCACCAATACCGGCAAATGGGATTGCTGTTTCAATTCGGGAATACTGCTGATATCCAGAGTATAACGGGTATATTCATTAAAAGTCCGAATACCCCGCTCACAGAGAATGACATTATAATTTCCTTCGGACATGATATATTCAGCAGCCAGCAGAAATTCATTGATTGTCGCTGAGATTCCGCGCTTTAACAGTACCGGTTTTTTTGATCGTCCGGCCCGTTTCAGCAGGGAATAGTTCTGCATATTGCGCGCCCCGATCTGGATCAGATCAACGTATTCTTCAACCAGGTCAAAACTTTCCGTATCCACGGCTTCGGAAACCACAGGAATATCAATGAGTTCCCGGGCATCGGCTAAAATCTCCAACCCACGCTCGCCAAGCCCCTGGAATGAATAGGGCGAGGTCCTTGGTTTATAAGCACCGCCGCGCAATAAATTGGCGCCAAGTAATTTCAGCAAGCGCCCGCCCTCGTTAGTCCCTTCCACCGTTTCAACGGCACAGGAACCGGCAATGATCGCCAGTTTATTGCCACCGATGGCGACCTTGCCAACCTTGACAACAGTGTCGCCGGATTTCATTTCCCGGCTGCCGAGTTTATAGGGTTTTTTAACATCATTAATGTTTTTCACACCGGGCATTTTGGCGATTTCTTCGGGATTCAGACCGGCGTGATTTCCAGAAATGCTCATTGAGTTTGCTGTATTGTTCGAAAGATGATGCACATCACCTCCCATTTTTTGAATCAGTTTAGTAACTCGTTTAATCTCTTTTTGAGTTGCGGAGTCATTCATAATTATCAACATGTTAATCTTTCTCCTCTATAAGGACGTGGTTTTTCGTATAAAATACTCTATTGCAAGGATATACCCCTGATACCCCAATCCACTGATCTGTCCCTGGCATACCGGCGCAATCAGCGACTTCTGCCGGAAGGATTCGCGACCTTGGATATTGCTCAGGTGAACTTCAATTACGGGAACATCCACAGCTTCGATAGCATCCCGAATTGCCACCGAACTGTGCGTAAAACCACCGGGATTCAAAATAATCCCGGTCAGCCCCCCTGATTTTTGAATAGCGTCAATAATCTCGCCTTCATGATTGCTTTGCACTATATCAACTCGTATACTTCTGGACTTCGCAAATGTCCGGATTTTTTCATTAATTTCCTCCAGCGTCATCGTCCCGTACTGATCCGGATTCCGCTGTCCCAGAAGATTTAAATTTGGTCCATGTATGACTCGAAACGATCCCATGGCAACTCCTCTATTTTGCTTTTACCAATACCCATAAGAACCGGTAATTTTAGCACCCCGTTACTTATTTTTTTATCCTGCAATAAATGTTGACGAATTGTTTTCAAATTAAGTTTTTCAGGAACCGAAATCGGTAGTTTAAAGTCCTGAATCAATGTAATAATTCTCTCGATTTCCAGTTCTGATAACTGTCTTCCGATTTGCGTTTCTAATGCCATGCCGATCGCCACCGCTTCACCGTGTTTCACGCCACGATAATGACTACCGGCTTCGATCATATGGCCGATAGTATGCCCGAAATTCAACAGTGACCGAATACCCGAGAGTTCCTTTTCATCGGCCTGAACGATATCCCGCTTGATCTCCACGCAGCGGGTCACTATTTTCTGTAGGGTTTTGATATTTCTATTCAGCACCGAAGGTTTTTCTGATTCCAAACAGGCAAATAGATCGTTATCCCTGATCAGCGCCGCTTTAATAACTTCCGCCAAACCGTTGTGAAATTCCCGATCAGCAAGGGTTTTTAATAATTCAATGTCCGCCAGAACTAGCTCGGGCTGATAAAAACTGCCAATCAGGTTTTTCCCAGATTCATGATTGACACCGGTTTTGCCACCGACGCTGGCATCCACCTGGGACAGCAGCGTGGTCGGAATATTCACCAGCCGGCAACCACGTTTCAAGGTCGCCGCCACGAATCCGGCAATATCAGTAATGACGCCGCCGCCCAGACCGATCAGCATATCGCCTCGATCAAAGCGGTTTTCCAGAAGAATATCGTAGATTTTTGAAACAGTTTTCAGGGATTTGTAACGTTCACCATCGGGAATGGTGACCGGTATAACATTGATGTCCAGGGCAGCAAATATATCGCTGACCCGGTCTAGCAGCAGCCCGCCTACCAGTGGATTTGTAATGATAGCACACCGTTTCGGAAGTTTGTCGATAAATTGTGGCAGTGATTCCAAAATTCCGGGACCGACGATAACGTTATATTCACCACTTGACGTTTTGACCGGAATGATACCGGGATCGATTGGCGGCGTTGGTTTTATGTCTATCGAAAGTTGTCGAAGAATGGTTTCTGCAAGCTTGTCCGGTGTGAAATTGTCTGTATCGACGGCGAAATTCGCAAATTTGTAAATGTCGGCCCGTTCTCTGAGCAGGTTCTCAACCGCATCCGGCTTCATCAGCAACGGCCGGGATGTATCACCATCTGTTCGTTTTCTAACGGTTTCAGCGGTGACTTTGAGATAAACAACAGTACCAAGCCTTGATAATCGTTTTTGATTATCCTCATCTTTCACAATACCGCCACCGGTCGCCAGAACAATATTCTGCAATCCGCTAATCGATCTTACGACCTTCTTTTCCATGCGCCGGAAATAGGTTTCACCACTGTGTTCAAAAATATCGCTGATACTGCGGTTTTTCGCCAGTTCGATTATCCGGTCAGTAGACAGAAATGTCAATCCGCTGCGCCGGGCAATTTCCTGCCCAACACTATCTTTACCGCTGCCCATGAATCCAATCAGGATGATATTTTGCATACTCGTTTCAGATATTGATTATAGTTTGTTTTAATGTCATTAATGGTGTCACCGCCGAACTTTTCTGTAATGGCGTTAGCCAGTGTCAACGCCAACATGGCTTCGGCAACCACTCCAGCTGCCGGAACGACACACACATCGGCCCGTTCTTTCTGAGCGTCCACCGCTTTGCCGGTTCGAATATCTACTGATTTCAATGGTGTTCGCAATGACGGTATCGGTTTAATTTCAATATTCACTACAATATCCTCACCATTGCTCATGCCGCCTTCAACGCCACCGGCATGATTACTGTGGCGAATAAATCCTTTTTCTCCATCATAAAAAATCTCATCCTGGGCCATCGATCCCGGTTTACTACTAATGCCTCGCTCACCAATCGTAACGCCTTTCACCGATGGAATCGACATCATCGCCGCTGAAACTTTCGAATCCAGTCGCAAATCCCATTGTGTATAGGTTCCAAGGCCGGGACAAACGCCAAGCGCCCGAATTTCCGAAACACCGCCCAGAGTATCGCCCTTTTCTGCGGCTTCGTCAATTCGCTTCATCATCAATATTTCTTGTTTCTTATCAGCACAACGCAACAGTGATTTTTCAGTGTCTTCTATTAAACGAGATTTTTCGGCCACCTCGATATTCCCAATGGAAATTGTCTGGGATGACAGCCGGATTCCAAATTCTTTCAGGAAAATCTTTATTATAGCTCCGGCAGCCACCCGCGCTGCGGTTTCCCGGGCTGACGCCCGTTCAAGAACATTCCGCACATCGTCCAAACCAAACTTCTGGACACCCGCCAGATCGGCATGGCCGGGACGCGGGGCGGTTACCAGATCGTCCACCTCAAGTTCACCGACATTCATCCGTCCCTGCCAGTTGGCATAATCCCGATTTTTGATCCAGAGTGCAATTGGCGATCCGATGGTTTTTCCATCACGAACACCGGACAGGATTTC
>CAZAKB010000161.1:0-6280 GCA_964485475.1 uncultured bacterium | reverse complement strand
CCCGCGGCTTGATTGACATACGCCCAAAATCTTTACACATCTTCTTGGTATACTTTCCGACTAGTTCTTTCCAGGGAATCATCTTTGCGAGACGTATCCATTTGTTGTTGGGATCCATCTTACCAGAAAAAGGCAGGACGAATTCAACTATCTCAGATTGATTGGGATCATTAAAATTGACCATTTAAGGCTCCTGATTGTTTAAACATGTGCAAAGGTTTTGATAAATATCGCCTTAAATGTATGCATTTATTCCAATTAAAACAACATATAAATAACTGTATTAACAATATATTAGATACTTTTTCAGGAGACCCTAATATAGATAACGATGATATTTCTGTGTGGATATTTCAAGAGCCCCATGGTCACATGGTTTACTGATGTCAATTATTTGGTCAATTGTTGCAGCATTATTAATAATCATAATTTATCGTAATATTGTTTGACTTCAGAAGGATTGGGACCAAAAAGGGTTAAAAATTCAAAGATGGTTTTGGTAATTTAACGAAAGAAAAAGGAGCGAAAATGAGCACGAAACCATCTGCTGAAAAGATAGTCAGAGACATCAAACGAAACGCACGTAAAAAGTACAGTGCTGAAGAGAAGATACGGATTATTTTAGAAGGCCTGCGCGGTGAGGAAAGCATTGCTGGTATCTGTCGCAGAGAAGGCATAAATCCTAATCTGTATTATCATTGGAGTAAAGATTTTCTGGAAGCGGGCAGAAGGCGCCTTCAAGGTGATACGGTTCGTGAAGCCAACAGTCAGGAAGTTACCGGATTAAGAAGTGAAAATTCTCAATTGAAGCAGTTTTCCAATTATCCCAACCCCTTTAACCCGACGACGACTTTCAAATATAAATTGCCGAAAGAATCTAAAGTGATTCTGTCGGTCTATAACATTAAAGGTCAGTTTGTGGAAACCCTGTTAAACCAGACACAGTCTGCAGGGTCCAACTCTATTCACTGGAATGCCTCGGAATATAGTTCAGGGGTGTATTTTTATCAGATTAATGCTGGAGAATTTAATAAGGTACAGAAAGGCTTTTTAATTAAATAAGGAATGATACAATATCAGTTATGCGACGATTAATTATTTTTAGTATTATAGTAATCAGTCTGTTGATTGCAATAGAGGCGAAAGCCCGAGATCAGAAAATTTACCTGATTTCGCCAAATATTGAGAGCGTTACATTTGACAGTCGCAAATTGAGAACTCTATATCAGCAACTAAATGAAAAACAAACTCATACGCTGAGCGATACACTCATAGAAATGGACGGAGAGATTGTCATTCAGAAACGTCTGGAACTGGAAATCGACAGGCAAAAAATCCCGGTTATTATTGAGGCAGATCAAAAAGTAACAATTGTTCATGTTGGGGTTGAACTGTTTGCACGCCCCGAGTATTTTTCTCAGGTTTATATTTACCGGGCTATAGAGCGGCTGTTACTGGAACTTGTATTGAACTGGAATCAAGCGGAAGATTTGTTAAAAACCGAGGGAGTTTCAGTCTTGCTGGATGGCGAACCTTTTGGCAGTCTCGGTTTCAGCCGGATTAGCAGGGTTTTACCGATAATGCTTTCTGCAGAAACGTTTTCCCATACATGGAAAGATTTCCGGGTTGTCATGAAATGTGAGCATGATGATCATTTGCTTGAGTGGATTCTGCCTGCCTGGGAGGAGCTGATCAAAGGCTATGATAAACGGGAACTTGATCAGCGTCTAATTCGACAAATAGTGGAAAATTATTCCAGTATCTACGGAGATATCAGGAATGACGATCTCCGCTTACTGGACAACGGATTATGGTTGTTCCCCGGAAAGGAATTTATTAAGGGTATTTCGACCCGGCGTTATTACGCACTTAATAATGATCAGCCGGAGCTGGCCTTTTCGGAACAGTATCCTCGGGAGAGTGTTTTGAATTTCCTGCAAAAATCTATAAAAACAGCACCATTTTTAAAATTGAATCTGAATTACAATAGCGTACCGGATACGGTCTTATCAATCAGTTATCATCGGATTCTGTATGCCCTTGAACAGCAGCATGTTATTTACGCTGGAGTTGAGGAAGAGGGGAATGATGGCTATGCAGTAGTGATTGTATTCGAGAACCGTGCGTTTAATCACATTCACCTGATGTCGCTGACTCTGCCAAGGTCTATTTTCAATGTGGATTCAATCACCGTAGATGCCCGGTTTTATCCCAATATTCGCCGGGATAATGTAAACACTATTTTCTCGACAGAAACGGTTGACAATAAGGAGCAAAAATTCCAAATTAAGCTTAAATAACTTCGGTAAAATTCAGAGGTATTATGATTGAAACGATGGGAAATATCAAACTGCTCTTTTTACTCATTCCTTTATGTCTGCAAGCCCAGACCGAACGGGACATTAAGCTGTCAGGTAACTATTACTGGGGCGAGGGCGAGCATAAGTCTGAGGAACAAGCCCGCAATATGGCGCTTCAGGATATGATATTTAAAATCCAGGTGACCGTTAGTTCGGAAGTGTTAGCAAAAGAAGAAGAGATTGATAACCAGTATAGTGAAGAATTTCGATCAGCGGTGCGGGTGTCATCGACACTTTCGTTACAAGGGATTGATTTTTTCAGAAAAACCCGTAAGGGCAATTTGGTGGTTGTTGCCTATATTTCGAAAGAGAATTACCGTAAGAGCATCGAAGCCATTTCTAAAGAGATTAGCGGTCTTGTAACGTCGATTGAAATAGATGAGCAACTAGGGAATATCGGTACTCTCATTGAGGATTATTATATTGCTTACTTGCGGGCGTTTCAGTGCCCTGAACCCGTGAAGTTTACAACCGCGGATGGTAAGAAATATCCAAACATTCAGATGTTTCTGAAAAATAAAATTGAAACCTGGCTGACCTGTCTGAAAATTACACCCGGGAAAGTCACAATTGATGCTTCTATTCCGATGGTGACGATTCCGGTCAGTATTACAGATAATGGCAAACCGGTGGGCAATATTATCGTCCGGCTGAATACACAGGACGGCGCCGATATGGAGGTAATTGACGGAAAGACACAATTTTTCCTTTATATGCTGCCATCAGCATTTCAGGAAAATATAGATGTCATTTTAGCGATAAACCTGAATCGCAAGAAGACTAAAGACGATCTCTACCACCTGCATGAATCCTTCAAAGTGACTCACAGTAAAAACGTATCTCTGGATTATTCGGGGTTAATAAAAATCGGCTTCAATGTTTATCCCCAGGTCAGCGGCGCTCTGTTGTTCAAACCGGTTTACACAAACCTGAGTATATCGGATTTAACCTGGGATTTTGGTGAAGGGGAGAGCAGTTCTCAGCAAAACCCACTGCATAACTATGCCGATAAAAATGATCATATCGTGACATTGACTTTTAACAACAACCCGGAACTGATGGTGAAAAAGCGAGTGTCGGCGGACGGCAAAGTGGTTGATATTTCTAAAGAGAAGGAACCACCGGTAAATGTTGATAAAAAGAAATCCTTAGTACTGGAATTAAACTCGCCTGTTCTTGAAGATTTAGTGAAAGCCAACGATTATGATACATTGGCGAAGAAACTTAAAACCTATAAAAAACGGCACAAGTTGATATACGGCAAGGAAAATACCTTTGTCAAGCCTGAAAACTGTTACATTTTCATCATTCATCCCCGGTCAAAAATAGTTGTAGCCGTGCTGGATAAGGGTAAAGATGAACGCCGAAATTTAAAAACAGGTGAAATGATATCCGACCTCAGTGTCCACTATCGCGGGATGATTTCGATCTATACGGAGGTTTATTAATGAAGAAAAATGTTCTTGGAATCCTGATCCTGATACTGCTTACCCAGGTGTTTGCACAGCATAAAACCCAGCTGTTTCTATCACCCATTGGAAACCCCAATCTGCAGCAGAAGATCGAGAAGAGCACTTCTTACGTGCTGACAGAATTCAATATCGCTTTCAAAAACGGAACACTGCCGGTGTTGAACGATAAGATGTTTACCGAATCGGCACAAGCCAATATTCTGGCGCTGTGGAACACTAAACCCTTTTACTGCGAGGAGACTGAGATTATCACCAATCTCGTGACCCGCTCTGACCGGAGTTATGAAATCCGCACGGTTTCTCTGGTTTTTGAGATTGAAGGAGAAGATTATCACTTTGAGGAAGGTGTTATTCTTATTACAACTACCGGGTTGATAGATGATTTCTATTTCGGGTTGGAAAATCAGCGTTATAAAAGCCTGCTGCAGGCAGGCAATACGATCACCAATTTCGGCGGCGTCAGATTATTCTAGATTTTGTGGAAAATTTCCGGACGGCATATAATCGCAAGGATTTACCCTACATTCAGAATGTGTTCAGTGATCACGCACTGATCATTGTCGGTAAAGTCGTTGAAGTGGATGAGAGCAGCCCGGATATGCTGGACGGCAGTTTTGAAAAGAAAAAAGTGGAATTTATTCGCCTGAATAAACAGGAATATATTGACCGGTTGACCGGGGTTTTCAAGGTAAACCAGTTTATCAAAGTTGGTTTTGATGAGATCGAAATCTATCAACATCCTCTGTATGAACGGATTTACGGAGTAACACTGTTGCAACACTGGACGTCATCCACCTATTCTGATGTAGGGTATTTATTTCTGATGGTTGATTTTAAAGAGGAGTTAAAACCAATGGTGCATGTTCGGACTTGGCAACCAGAGAAATATACATCCGAAGATGAAGTAATCGGACTCGGTGATTTTGAAATTGTACAATAAATGAACAATCAATTGATATAACGTAAGGATGGACAATGAAATTATCCTCTAAATTTCTGACAGGCATATTTATCCTGATGATGGCTAACATTGCCTTTGGGCAATTGAAGGAGTTTGATATCAAGGAAGTCGCAGCGCCAGCCGGAATACCGGTTTTTATCGATTTTCCCGATTATGCCGCGGTGTATATTTTTTCTTCGCTCAGCAATCTGAGCATCAGTTCTAACCTGGGATTGATCGCCGATAAAAGTACGGCAAAAGAGGGTAAATACCTGGTGATTGTTCGTCTTGACAAGCAAATCCTGACCGTAAAAACGCCGGGTTTTAAAGAGGGCAAAATACGCTTGCCCCAGCTGGCCCAGCGGGATCGCAAATTTTACCAGGTGGAGGAATTAATTACCGAAGGGACTCTGGTAATCAAGTCTATTCCTGATGGCGCCGAAGTGTTATTGAATGGAACACAATACGGATTTACACCCTATGAGGGTTTACTGCTTCAAGGTGATTACGAACTGGTCTTGAAGAAAGATATGTACCATGACAAGGTGGAGCAGATCAAAGTAGAGCCGGATACCACAATGAGTTATACTTTCCGACTAAAGCCGAAGTTCGGGAAATTGTCTTTGACTTCCGAACCGCCGGGGGCCGAAATATTTCTGGATGATAACCTGGTCGGGGAAACACCCTTGAATGTGGATAAAGTGCCGTCCGGTGAGCACGATGTCTTTGCCCGGTTGGAATTTTATGAAGATGTGGTGAAAACCTATACTGTTGAAGATGATAAAACGACCAGTGATAACATCATTATGCCGAAAACCCAGGATGCACTGAATTTGGAAAAACGGATTCGCTGGAAGAAATACCGGACCTATACAATGTACGGCTCCGGTGCCGCTGGTGTCGCCGGTCTGGCTTTAAAATTTCTCTCGGATTCCAAATTTGAAGATTATAATAATGCCATTTCCACTGCCGATGCCACGGATTTGCGTAAACAGGTGGAAAACTTTGATCTTTATACGAAGATTGCTTTTATTGGGTGTGGTGCCTTTGCGGGTTGGACCCTATTCAATCACTGGGTGGTGATTAAAACACCGGAGCCGGTCAGTTCGGTTGAATTGTCACTTGCTCCGGTTCGGAATGGGCTATCCTTTAATATTTGGTTTTAATTCTATTAGAGATCTTTGACAAACCCATTTCTTTCTGGATAATGCTTCCATTCCAGTAAATGATTCATCATGTCACATTTTTGAAGACCATTTTACGGTCATAATTGGTTACAAATCGTTTATTATTGTCGATTTTAAAGAGCATTTTACCCGGTTATTTCCGTCCGGGTGTAGTTATCCCACTATGCCGGACATCTTACCAATTGACCGGCTCTCATAATATTATAGATAATGCAATTCATCGTGAACCGAAGATCATTCCGGGGCAATGTTTTTGCCATCGCCAGATCAAGATTAAGTATTCGTTTCATGTAGGCAAACGGATGCTCCACCTGAGAACGA
>CAZAKB010000160.1:0-6325 GCA_964485475.1 uncultured bacterium | reverse complement strand
TGATGATCCGGTCACTGGGTTCCGGTGTATAAATCCAGAGACTCTTTTCCAGCTTTAGCATTTTTTTACCTTTTTCGCGGGCTGGCGCCAAATATTCGACAAATGCATTGTCATTATCTTTAGACCAGGCTTTCGATTGAATTGTCCGATCACCGGTTCTGCTGTGAACAATCATGGTCGATGTACTGATGGCCTTTCCGAACACCTGGTTTTTGTCAATGCGTTTCAGGATTTCATCACCGCTGGGTGTTTGAGCATTTCCAGTAATTATTAAGCTTACAATAGATATAACAAGAAGTGTGCTTCTCATGTTTCTAACTCCTTAAATAATGATGCGGTCTGGCGTTTGTATATACCGATACCGGCCAATGCGGTTCCCAAGGCAGTGGATAATAATCCCGGAAAAAACCCGATATAAAATGTCACCGGTGTGATTCTTGCCTTGAAAACCAGCGGAATCATCATATTGATATTTTTCATAGCACCGCTGAGGTCAAGACCGTATTTCTGCATAAAATAACCGGCGGTAAGCCCGAATGACGTACCAATAACCGTACCAACAAATCCGATACAGATTGATTCATAAATTAATGATAAATAAATATGGCGTTTGTGCTCACCAATAGCCAGACGAATTCCAACTTCCCCATAACGTCTAAGACCACCAAGAAGTCCGGCATTCCATAATACAATTGACATAATAATTACAAAAATAAAAGCAATTGTACCAGCCATATTATTGGCCAAATCCAAGTAATCGCTCAAACCGCTTAACCCCTTCAGGGTTCCCATAACCGGGGCAAATTCACTATCATCGTCTGCATAATTGGCATTAAACGACTCGACAATTTGATTGGCTTCAGCATCATTATACGTACCTTTCGACAGATATCCCAGGATTTCTCCGGTTGCGTCTTCCATATTTAATGCTAATTGAATATCGCCAATGTCTGCAATCAAGGCGCCTCGGTCCATCATTTCAATCCCAAAACGAATCGTACCGACGATTGTAAAATTGTAGATTGCCATACTGCCATACATGCTCGATGAAATCAGTGTGGACGATTCACCCAGTTCGATTTCCAGTCTTTTGGCCATGTCGTCACTAATTAATATTTCGCCAGGATTTTCTGGCATATGGCCGGATACAATGGAATTTGTAATATTCAGCATTTTTAGTTCCGGGGAATCCGGTGACAGCAAATCTACTCCCATACCGGCTACTGTGGCCTGGGCCCGGGTTTCGCCGTTTTCGTCAGGTATGTCCAGCAGGCCGCCAAATTGAATGCGTTTTACCCAGGTCATTTCAGGATAATCCTGCTTTAACTCTTTCATAAGGTCATTGACACCGGTTAACGCCAAATCATTTGGTACCTGATCAGAATTTTCAGCATAAGCCCGGCTCATAACTTTGACATGACCGGTCGAGAATCGGGCGGTCGAATCAACCATATCCGTCAAGAGACCACCCATGAATGCATGGAAAAAAACTGTGATAAAAACGCCAATAGTCACCATAATTATGGGGAGCAAACTGCGATGATGATCACGTAGGAGACCTTTAATGATGAATTTAATCATTGTATTTTCCCCCTTATTGCGTCTGTGGGCTCCATTTTGGAAATCCGGCGAGCTGGTAAATAGCTCACGATTGTAGTCGTTATTAATACAATCGCCGTTGATCCCAAAACCAGGGTTAGTGAATAACTGGGATAAATGGTCTCGGCAATAGTTAGCCCAAAATCATCAGTTCCGGCAGGCATGGACCAGCCGACAACTGCCTGAAGCCAAAGCAATGGTACACCATAAATGGCAGCCAGAATCGCCGCCAGAACCGAATGCATGGCGCCTTCAACCGTGAAAAGCGTAACCACCTGCCGTTGGGTCATTCCCAGGGCTATATGGGTTCCAATCTCTTTTTGCCGGCGGAAGATCGATAAAACCTGGGTATCAAAAATTGCCAGCATCGCCAGAGACATCAACACGATAAAATAGATCGAACCGCCAATCGATTTCATCTCGATCATTTCCCGGATTTCGGATAGCAGGAAATAGTGGTCTTTGAAATTCCAGCCTGAAAATTCGCCGATAAAACCATCGTCCTTTGAAGTGGTCAGAATCGTCGCTTCATCGGGCATGCGGGTCATTTCCTGATGTTTATTCAGCGGTATCCAGACAATACCAAGATCCATCACCGGCACATCGGTTTTGAAAATATGCACAATCTTGACTTCATCTGCATCAAATGTGCCATTCACATCGCGCCAGCGAATCGTAACAAAATCGCTGACAGATAGCTTGTTATTTTTAGCGGTTCGGGTACCGATAATCGCTGGAATTTCACCATTTTCATATTTTAAATATTGGGTCGGTAGATCAATGATTTTCTGGTCTGGCTCCACTCCTCTGAGTGAAATACTTTGTATCCGACCTTCAGGATACATCGTTGCCTGACTAATCAAACACGGCGTCATCTTCCCATCATTCATAGCTTGTTGAATATCTTCGGACAATATTCCATGACTGTCATCAATGGTGAATGGATCATAGGGATCATAATTTTCCTGCCAGTATTGACCACCGCCAATTTGCCAGTCAATTGTGTCACGCCGGGCTTGCTGGTCCCAGCCATTAATCACTCCTTTGAACCAGATGATGACCACAAAGGCCAATGACAATACGAAAACATTGAGCCATGTACGCAACCGGGCACCTATTAAATTTCGATAAGCTAATTTTAATGCTAACATAATATCCTCCCCCGGTTATTGTTTGACGATCTGTTCGTCATTGACAACCCTGCCGTCATCAAGACTGATCTTCCGGTGCAAGTATTGAATAACTTTTTCATCATGCGTAGCGAAGATAAATGTCGTTTTCAATTCTTTATTCAGTTTTTCCATGGTCTGAAGGATATTATGAGAATTCTTAGCATCTAAGTTCGCCGTCGGTTCATCGGCCAATACAATTTTGGGCGACTTTACCATTGCCCGGGCTATTGATACCCGCTGACATTCACCGCCGGATAGCTGGGCCGGGCGGGACTTACGTTTGTCATGCAGACCGACCCAATCCAGGGCCTGATCAACCAGGATTCTGCGTTCATCTTTACTAATTTTCAGTAAGAGTAACGGCAATTCAACATTCTCGAAAACATTGTATACCGGCAACAGGTTATAGGTCTGAAAAATGAATCCCAGGGAATGATTCCGCAGGTTCGCCGATTGACGGGCGTTCAGAAAACCAATCGATTGACCCAATACATTTACTTCACCTTTGGTAGGTACATCCAGGGAACCGACAATATTCAGTAAAGTCGTTTTTCCTGAGCCACTTGGTCCGACCAGACCGGTAAACTCGCCCTCGCTAATGGTCAGGTTAATGTCGTTGAGCGCTCGAAAAAAACCGCGCCCGACCGGATAATCCTTGATCAAATTCTGAATCGTAATCAATTGACCGTTTTTCATCATTTTAATCCCCTTTTTATTAATAAATTGTTGTTTTTAATTTTACCGCAAAGACGCAAAGATTTACGCAAAGTTCGCTAAGTGCATTTATTTTATCTTTATCCAACATAATTATTCCATCTTTGCGTTTTTAGCGATTCGTTGGTGTCTTTTGCAGTTAAATCCTCTCACAAATGATTCACAACCCTTCTTATTCCATTTTTAATTAATACAACATTGAAATTTATCAGCAATCCCATCTTACACTCTGATAGTTTTAGGTAGGTTAATATCTGTGCCAAGTGCACGTCATTCAATGCTTCCACTGCTTTAATCTCAATAATTACTTTGTGCTCGACAAACAAGTCAACTCTATATCCGACTTCTAGTTTTACTTTTTCATAGATTAATGGAAGTGGTTTTTGCTTTTCTACGTTTAAACCTTCTTTATGCAATTCGTAATATAAACATTCTTCATAGGCCGACTCCAATAAACCGGGACCCAAAGCACAATGGACTTTATAGACACAATCTACAATCTTTTTTGATATTTCATTTTCTGTTGACATTTATTTTCCTTTTACCGCAGAGACGCCAAGGGGATCGCTAAGTTCGCTAATAATTGTTTGCTTGTATTTATTTATTGTCATTTCTTCTCTGCGTCCTTTGCGTTTCCTTTGCGATCTTAGCGGTTAATTCTTTCTCTCTAATGATTATAAATAAGTATCAAACGAACACCTAAATCGCCGTTCGTTACGTTGATTGTTGAAAATTGTGTATCGGGAAAGTGAAAGAGAGCCATGTTTATGGAAAATTTATCGTAAGCTCGTTGCCAGGCAATATATTGAATAACGTCTTCCGTGTCCCAGGAATAAAATGCCATCAGTGAGAGATTATCAAACATCCCCAGGGGATAATTAATCATTAATGCTGATATCTGATATTCGCGGTTTGAGGATAAAAGCTCATCGGCTGTCTGTGTAATCATATGTTCACCAAGCACATAAAGCCCGTTACCTATTCCAAATGTGTAATCCGTTCCCAATGTCAACATTTTGGTAAAATAATTAGAACCTGATCCATGGACGTTTTGAACAACTGCTTCGAACCAGGCCCCGACAACAACATCCCAGCGACCGTCCAGTGCAAAACGATTCTCCCGAAAGTTCTGTCCGCCGCCTTTTGCGGTTCTTGAATGAAATGTCAGTGCCATTTCACCCAGTGGTATCGGTGTCTGAACCCGCCCGCCGAATTCGGGTTTGTCATTGGCACTGCTGTAAAACTCATGGCCTTTGGGGTTTTCGTTGCCATACAATCCCCACAACCAGATATTGGCATTATTCAGAAAAATATATTTATACCGCAAGCCCCATACCCCTTCGGAAATATTCATGGGATCTGTGGGACTCTGTCGGTCAAACCACATCAGCGAGCGCAGCAGCTGCGCCGGGCCGAAATTGATTTTCTGCAGACCAATCTGGGCTTCCGACTGCTGAGTCGCGTACCTTAAATTAAAACGATAGGGACGGAAATCATTACTCGCTTCTCCGGCCTCCTTATTAATATACCCGTATACAGACACTTCAAAATCGACAAGGCTCATTGGTGATAATTGGTTTGAAATTCGTAAATTCGGAATGTATTGAGCGCCTATACCGCCATCCCATATTCCATCATTGTTCCAGCCGCTGCCCTGCACCGATAATTGTCCTTTAAAATCACGCTCAGCGGCAAATCCAAACTGCAGAAGAATAATTAGAATAATGCAAAACCGGACTTTCACTGCTCGTTCCCTTCCGGCACTGGCATCATTCCATAATAAAGATAATTGTTCACCTCCAATGCAAACTCAGTATAATTTTGATAAATTCCAGCCAATTGTTCATTCTTGGCCAACTCCATCATCATGTTTACCACCGCCAGGAAAAACTCTGGTCGTAATGACTTACGAACCTCACCCTTGTCCTGAGCATTTTTTATAATCACCATAAATTTCTGCATCACTAGCGTGAAAATATTATTATAAAAATCCTGCAATTCCGGTACCATTTCAAGATAGTCCCGTACATATTGATTCCCCATATTCGCAGTGGCTTCTTCTTTCATTTTCAGTATTAAATTGACTTTTTCCGTAAATGGTGTGTCCATTTTTTCCAGCTGGTTCAATTTTTCCATGCTATCATCGATCATGATTTGCCAGAGATGCTTGATCAGTTCGTTTTTATTGGGGAAATATTTATAGAAGGTCATTTTACTGGCGCCTGCAACCTGACAAATTTCTTCCACGGTCACCTTCTTGAAACCGAATCGCCTAAACAGTTTATCCGCCGCAGCAATAATTTGTACTTTCTTTTTGGGTTCTTTTTTCATTGAAGATTTTTACCTCTTGAGTATATACGATAATCACTATATCAAACACTATTCGTATATATATTACAATACCGTATAATACATGTCAAGAATAAAATTACGTATAGTTTTAAATATTACGAATATCGTAAATAACATGAATTATCGTAAATTAAATATGTTTATTCTTTTTAATTACCTTGATTGTAGTGTAGATTAATACTGACAACTTCGAAAGATACGTGAAAAAAGCAATCCAAATCATTACTATATTTTTCTTTAGTATTTTTATCCTGTTGGTGATTGCCGGTGCTTATTTCAGTTCAAAAGCAGGGGAAAAGCAGATTCTCAGGATTGCCCAAAAACAACTGACGCAGTTGTTGAAAGCCCCGGTCAGCATTGGTGGTTTGGAAACCAATCTCTTCAGCCGTCTTCAAATTGAAGATTTACAGATTTATCAATCAATCGATCAACCAATCCTGTACCTGAAAAAGGCCGATATCCACTATAATATTTTTAAACTCCTGAAA
>CAZAKB010000159.1:0-6333 GCA_964485475.1 uncultured bacterium | reverse complement strand
TGGCCAACCTGAAACGTGACCAGGAAGATACAGCAAACCGGCTTTCACAATTTCAACGCAATACAAACCGTTCGCTTACCGATATCCAGACTTCGGCCAGTCGTCTGGTTCGTGAGTTGAGTGATCTTGAAAAACGTGTCAAGACACTGGAAACTCCTCCTACGACGGAAACAAAGAAAAAGTGATGATGAACGTAAGAATAAAAAGCATCCGGCGGAACTGATTTATGTCGGGTGCTTTCATCTTTGGAGGGTGAGGGATGAAGCGCTTAGCTTTACTGGTAATAATTAGTATCTATTTGCTTAGCTGTGGTGGCGGTAAAGAAGCGATTTCTGACAGTACGCTACAGGAAGACCAGATCGCTCAATCACTTGTACAACAGGAGGGTGAACGTCCGGGTATTGCTCCGGAATCACTGAACCCCAAAGTACCTCCACAGAAAATTATTTCATCAACTAAAGCAGCTCCAAGTATTGCTGCCTCGAAAGACACTAAACCATCTGAACCCAAAAAGGCTGTAATAGAAGAAACTGTTAAAAAAAACACTGTCGCCGTTGCACTCCCGGAAAAGGTGGTGCAGATCCCAAAAGATACAGTTGTCGCTGTCGTCAAGGAACCCATTCAGATTGCAAAAAAAATCGTTGCTCCAGTTGCTGATATTGTTGAACGGCCGGCGAAACAACCAGTAATGGAACCGACAGGAAGTTTAAATTTCCAGAATCTTACTTTTGATGATATATATTTTGATGATAAATCCACAATGCCCAGTTCAACATTTAATTCGAACTATTACGTTACAATTGGTAAAATCGTAAAAGCCCTACGCACTGATCCTGAAATTAAAGTCCGCATAAATGGTTATACTGATTTTGAAGGATCCGATCAGTTTAATTATGACTTATCGGAAAAACGGGCAAAAACCTTTGGAAAAATATTGCTCGAACTTTTTCCAACGGAAATACAGAGTGAAATTGCACAACGGATTGAAATTAATCCAAAGAGTTCCAGCGATCTGTTGGTGGAAAGTAACAATAAAGCCCGCCGGACACTGAATCGTAGGGTTTCTTTTGAATTATTTTATGGAGAACTTCAGAATAATCCCTATGCTGTCTACATGCGTACTGGCCCATCTACGTCATATAAAGCCAGTTCCCCAGCCACTTCGACAGTGGTGTCCCGATCGAGTTCTGTTCCTGCCTCGATGCAGCAAAAACTCTATGATAAAGCCATGATGTTATTTAATCAGAATCGATATAATGAGTCAATTGAGATCTTTGATGAAATAGTTGCTATTGATCCTAGAAATTCATTAACCGACAACGCCTATTTCTGGATTGGTGAAGCGCTTTATTACCAGAATCGATATACGGATGCACTGCAAACATACCAGAAAGTTTTTGGGGCTGGTGACGGAAATAAAGAAGCGGCTGCGCAAATGCGGCTTGGTTATTGTTATTTTCGCTTAAATCAATTTGACCAAGCGATGATTGAATTCAGGAAAGTGATCAATAATTATCCGGATGCTCCTGAAGAGATACGTCGATCCGAGCTGGTACTGTCAAAAATTAAAAACAATTAATTTTAATAACTTCGGCAGATTTAAAATATTTTTATTATTTGAAATTTGCCGTTTCTTTTTATATTGAAATGGTGGGGATATATAAATCAAGTGTGTTACAGTGCCGGGGGGGGGAATCGAACCCCCATGGACCGAAGTCCGGCGGATTTTGAGTCCGCTGCGTCTACCAATTTCACCACCTCGGCAAAAAGCAGGTAAAATTAAGGTTTCTATCTTGAAAAACAAAAAACATTTACGGGGGGATTGAATTATGTTAGAAAAAAAATTCGATACGATTGCGGAGATGTTCATTTCTGTCACCAATAAATATGCCGATAAAACTGCTTATGGGTATAAAGTAGGTGACGAATGGAAGAGGATGACATTTGCACAGGTTCGCGAAATGGTTGAAAAGATTTCCTATGGGTTAAAATCATTAGGGATCAAACCCGGAGATCACATAGGAATTATTTCGCATAACAGCCATCTGTGGGCCATGTCGGATTACGCAACAGTTTGTGCGCGGGGAGTTTTGGCCACTATCTATCCGACTCTGACAACAAAACAGGTTAAATGGATTGTTCAGCATGCGGAATGCCGGTTTATTTTTGCCGGAGACCAGGAACAAGCAGAAAAGGTGTTATCATTTTTACCGGAGGTAAAGCAGCTTGAGAAGGTTATCGTACTTGATAACACGAAATTCGATAATGAAAATGTGATTCTATTGAGTGATTTGCTTGACATGGGCGAAAAGTATCAGTCTGGACATCCCGGTGAGTTCGAAAAAGATGCCATGTCAATTCATAAAGATGACTTGTTAACAATGATTTATACATCGGGAACTACTGGTGAGCCGAAAGGTGTAATGTTGACGCATGGCAATCTCAGCTCGAATATCGCCGGTAGTCTGGAAGTTATCACGGCTGATGAGAACGATACGTTTTTATCATTTTTACCATTAAGTCATGTTTTTGAAAGAATGGCAGGACATTATTTAGCGACTTCGGTTGGAGCAGAAATCTACTATGCAGAAAGTATCAATACAGTCGCAGATAATATGGGGGAAGTTCACCCCACTTTAATGACTGCCGTTCCAAGATTTTATGAGAAAGTATATTCAAAAATAATTGATAATATTTCTACTGCTTCTTCCATTAAACAAAAATTGTTTTGGTGGTCAATAAACGGTGGGAAAAAAGCAGAAAATCTGCGTGATCATGGCCGTCCGGTTGGTGCATTTCTTGAAACGAAATTAAAAATAGCAAATAAATTGGTGTTTTCGAAATTACAGGAAAAAGTCGGTGGTAAATTAAGATTTTTTGCATCAGGAGGTGCCCCGTTATCTAAAGAGATTGGGAAATTCTTCAAAGCTGCAGGTATATCGATACTTGAAGGGTACGGTTTGACCGAAACGTCGCCGGTTATTTCAATTAATCCGCTGGAAAAGAATAAATTAGGTACCGTTGGTCCTATCCTCTCAAATGTCGAGGTGAAAATAGCTGATGACGGTGAGATATTAACCCGCGGACCGCATATCATGAAAGGGTATTTCAAGAACGACGAAGCCACAGCTGAAGTCATTGATAAGGACGGTTGGTTTTATACCGGTGATATTGGGATGATTGATGAAGATGGATATTTGGCAATTACCGATCGTAAGAAAAATATTATTGTTACTTCCGGTGGTAAGAATGTGGCACCACAGCCTATGGAAAATGTACTGGTAACATCAAAATGGATTGAACAGATACTGGCAATCGGTGATAAACGGAAATTTGTTTCGGCATTCATCGTTCCGTCATTTCCGAATCTTGAAGCCTGGGGAAAAGAAAAAGAGTTAAAGTGGGAAACCAGAGACGAGCTTATTAAATTACCGGAAGTTGAGGAGCTTTATGATCGTGTTATTGAAGAATCAATGGAAGGGTTTGCTCAATTCGAAAAAGTTAAACGTTATGTACTGTTGTCCCAGGAATTTACTATTGAGAGTGGTGAATTGACACCTTCAATGAAAATCCGAAGAAATATTGTAGAGAAGAAATATCAGGATGTCATTAATCAGTTATATGAGGAGGTTGAATAGCGTTGAAAAGCAGTTATAGAGATTCCGGTGTTGATATTCAGGCGGGCAGAGATGCGGTTACAAATATAAAAAATATTGTAAAAGAAACATTTAGCCCAAATGTATTGACCGACATCGGATCTTTTGGCGGCTGTTTTGAATTTCCAGTACAGAAATACAGACAACCCGTGCTGGTTTCCAGTACCGATGGCGTCGGAACAAAATTGATGATTGCCATACAGATGGAACGGTATGATACCGTCGGGCAATGTCTGGTAAATCATTGTGTCAACGATATTTTAACCACCGGAGCACAGCCGCTCTTTTTCCTGGATTATATTGGTTTGGGAAAACTGGAGCCGCCTGTCGTTACTGAAATCGTACAAGGACTCGCAACGGCTTGTAAGGAAAATCATTGTGCATTGATTGGCGGCGAAATGGCCGAAATGCCGGGAATTTATCAGCAAAAAGATTTTGACCTCGCCGGAACGATTACTGGTGTTGCGGAGAAAGACCGGCTTCTGCCACGTAATATCCAGGCTGGCGATGTATTAATCGGCCTTCAGTCCAGCGGATTGCACACCAACGGATATTCGCTGGCTCGTTCCGTGTTACTTAAGCATCATGATTTATCTGAATATATCAAGGAACTGGATGCAGTGCTTGGCGATATATTGTTGAATGTGCACCGTTCATATTTACCAATCATCAAAGATTTGCTCGATAATGATGATCTGCACGGGCTCAGCCATATCACCGGTGGCGGTATCGAAGGGAATACCAGCCGGATTTTGCCCGATGGTTTAGGCCTAGATATCGATTGGGATTCATGGGAATGGTTGCCGATATTTTCCTATATTCAGCGCTTGGGGAATGTTGACAATGAGGAAATGCGCCAAGTGTTTAACCTAGGGATTGGCCTGATTTTGATTGTTGACAGTTCAGCACAGGATGTTATTCTTAATAATCTCAGGAAAAAAGGTGAAAAACCGATCGAGATCGGCCGGATAAAATAGAGTTTAAGATCTGGTAAATATGAGTAATAATCAGAAACGCAAGAAAATTGCCGTTTTAGGGGCCGGTAGTTGGGGAACCACGGTTGCCATTCATCTTCATAAATTAGATTTACATGTTATGATGTGGGAATATTTTCCCGAGAATGTTGCTTTCATGAATAAAACCCGTCGGAATCCGCTATTGACCGGTATTCCAATTCCCGATGAAATAATCATTTCCAATGATTTGAGCGAGACTATTAAAGATGCTGAAAGTATCATTGTCGCAGTACCGTCTCATACCATGCGGGATTTGCTGGGTAATGTCAAAGGTTTAATCGCTGATGATGTTATTATCGTCAATCTCTCCAAAGGAATCGAAGAGCATACCCTCTATCGGATGAGTGAGTTAATCCACCATATTCTCAATCACCCGGTTGAAAAAATTGTAACACTTAGCGGACCCAGCCACGCAGAAGAAGTATCCCGGGAAGTGCCGACCGCAATTGTTGCAGCGTCAAGTGACATCGACAGTGCGCGGTATGTTCAGAATTTGTTTAACTCGAGCTATTTAAGAGTTTACACCAGTGCGGATATCATTGGTGTTGAATTGGGCGGTTCTATTAAAAATATTATCGCGATTGCTTCCGGAATCTGTGATGGACTGGGTTTGGGTGATAATTCTAAGGCGGCATTGATTACTCGGGGATTGATGGAAATTATCCGGATGGGAGTTCAACTCGGTGCCAAGGAGGCAACCTTTGCCGGTCTCAGTGGTGTTGGTGATCTGATTGTAACTTGCGGCAGTAAGCATAGCCGGAACCGATACGTGGGTGAGGAGATTGGAAAGGGTCGAAATCTGGATGATATATTAAAGGGAATGTCAATGGTTGCCGAGGGAGTGCATACCTGCATGACGGTTCACCAGATGATTGAAAAATATCATATTTTGATGCCCATCTCCACTGAAATTTATATGGTTTTATTTGAGGGAAAAAACCCCCGAACTGCTCTGATTGACCTGATGACAAGGGATCCGGTCGATGAATGGCACTCCATTTCGAATGCATGATGAAGAATACCGTATTATTTTTAAGTACCTTTTTCTCATTCATTCTGTCTGCTGCACCGCTAATTATTTCCGGTCCGACACCAACGTGCGGTTTTCCGCTTGTACGTTCTAAAACAGGCGAAATAATTATCAAAAGCCGCCTGGAAAAACCCATGGCCGGCGATACTACTTTCTTTATCTATGAAGATATAACTGCCTCAACACCAACAATGATTGAGGTATCTTTTAAAAAGTTAAAAGAAGAAGGTAGCGTTGTTGTTTATGTTGAATTAGCGGAATATGACGGTGGCCGGGTTACTTTTGATGATGCCGGTCATATAATTGATGCGTTGCTATATGAGACGCCACCAGGATCGGTTAATCCCAGCAAGGGAATTTTGGCGAATGAGATCGATATATTTGGCGAGATACCGGATGTTGATAATAATGGAAAACTACTCGTATTATTGACCAATATCCGGGATAATTATGACGAAGAAGAAAATCCGGTATATGTTGCGGGTTATTTCGATCCAAGGGACCAGATTAGTGGTTCCGGGAATGGGAATTTTGGCGATATTATGTACATTGATACCAACCCGGCGAAAATGTATGACGAAAACACACTCGCAATTGTCGCCCATGAATTACAGCATCTTATTCATTATGG
>CAZAKB010000158.1:0-6337 GCA_964485475.1 uncultured bacterium | reverse complement strand
AAATAATACTCCACGCCGTTTTCGATAGGCGACGCCACGGAATAAGGCGATTTCATATCAATATCCACTTTCGCAAAACCGCTCTCGCCGGGACTGCGCCGAAATACGGCCACTGCATCAAAGTAACTAAGCAGAGAGAATTTGAAATCGTAACCTGTGGCACTCTTGACCAGGGTAATTGACGGCATAGCCGTCGTTGGATCAAAGCTGCTGCCTTCGCCAATCACGCCCAGCAGTTTGCCGATGGCCTCAGTGTAGGTGGGTGATGCCTTGATCCTCCGGACCATTTCACGGATTGCACCGGAGTTTGTCTCCAGCGTCTGTTTCTTGGCGCTGACTTTTTCTTCATAAGCGATCTTGGCCGCATTGCAGGCGTCAATGGCGGTGTCGATACCGGAGCAATCTGTGCTCACTGCTTGTTTTTCAGCCTCACCAAATCCCAGGATTTCAGCCTGGGCCGCAAACTGGGTGTTGAAATTGCCGCACCATTGCTTCAATTCCGCTTCACCACGGGGGAGATAATTTTTACTAATCATCTCGTTCCTCCTTTTTTTTACTTTAAACACACGTTGTGCCGGGAACCCTTTTCCCGGCATCCTATCCTTTATTGTCTATTTCCAATCTGCCGGTATGGGCGATCGGGTGCACCTGTCCGACCGTACAGGTGGTGCTGTATGAGCATACAAGGGGCCGGAATACATGGACATAAGGGCCTGTACAGATGTACATAGTGTCGTGTATGGACGTACACAATGCCGGGACAGGCGTACACAGGGTCATGTAGGCGTGTACGAGGGGTATGAACAGACATACACAGGCTCGGAACACCCGGACATTGCATATTGTACGGGCATGAAGTGAGTCAGAATACCGATATGAAAAGCATTGTACATATATATGAGGATATTGCCTGTAGATACAGTTATCCTGCATGGTGTAAATCGCAAAGCTGTATGAAATGGTGAATTCCATCACTTTAATCGAATTTTCTTCTCGGTAATGAATATAAGTGATTCGTAATTGGTCGTCAAGAAAAAAGTGCAGAACCAAGCAATGGCCTATATGGATTCCTTCATCCCGATGAATCAGGATTCGGAATGACTGGATACATGGACGGTCGCCTATGATTTATTATGATGGGAATTGCAGGAGAATGGTGTGGTATGATATTTTTGATCTGTTAAGGAACGGCCTGATTGTTCGGGATGCCGTGTCCAATTCGTCATTCCGAGGGAGCTTGGCTGAAAAACCTCCCGGAGGTTCACAACCTCCGGGAGGTATATAACCGGGCAAACGGATGGATCGTCGGTGATGATGTTCGTTCATTTTTCAACTGTTGGGGCATCCCGATTTATCGGGACGCCGTGCCCGTACATTGTGTCAATGATACATCGGATAGACGACACCATTTTCCGGTTTTTCGGGATATTCGGGATGGTGTTCCCGAATCACTTCCCATTCCCAGGCGTCCATGACTGTATCACCATCGCAATCCTCATAAGGACACATCTGGAATTCACCGACCTGGCGATATTGTCCGTTTTTATAGGTTCGTTCGCAATGGATGCAGTATAGAAATCCGTCCGGGTTTTCATCCGGGTAACATTTTTGACGGTCGGTTATCATAGGCTACTCCTATGTATTTGCTTGAATATAATCCAAAGCAGTTTCTTCACCATGCTCAATGGCAATTTCAATCGCCCGCTTGGCAACACCCAATAGTTGTTCAGAGTTTTTCTTTAAATGTAGACTCTCTGAAATGCTAACTTTGATTGTATCTTGAACTGATTTATCAATTAAAGGTACAGGTATTTTTATAAAATCTGGTTTGTTAATTGCGGTCAAAATCGTCCCGGAACAATTCTGTTTAAGAATATTCTGCATCAGCTCTGATTTGAATAAAACCAGAAGTGTTTCAGAATTTAATATATTGGAATTAATTACATTAAAACCTGTTGAGCAAAGTGCGTTATCATAGTCTTCCGATACCAAAGCACAAGCATTTAAAGATCCTTCAATAGAGGATATTATAACATCATCTATGTTCACTTTTCGTCTTGCTCTGGATGGTAATTCGCAACCCTGAGCAGAAGTACATCCTGTAATTTCACCTGAATTTCCAATGTTCGCCAATTCAATATATTTATACATAGTATTGTCTTCAGGAAAATAGTTCTCGTCCTTTAAATAACATGCATTTTCCAAAATTTCATAACCATTCGGGTAACTATAAATTATGTGGAGATAATCTTCATACTTCTTTTGATAATATTCCGCATCCAGACGACCAGAATCCAAGAATGAATCTTTGAATTGTTTAATGTTTATTGGATCTTGGCTTGGTGTAAATTTGTTTAAACCAATTGTATCAAATAAAAGAGATTCAGCAACATTATATAATTTATCTGATTTTATCCGCATTTTGTGGGCATAATTAAAAATATCTCTAATTATGTTCTGTATTGTCAGTGATAATATGGGGATATAAATATCTTTTACTTCTTCGGGATTTACATTTGTTTGATTTATAGAATGTCTAGAATGTCTTTTAATATCACTCATGCCATATTTTGTGTTTAAAAATGCTGTTAAGAATTCTGGATATACTTTAGTATCATCCGGAACAAATCTGACTAGGTATGAAGCAAAAGTAAAATCTTTATTATTTATCTTGCGAAAAAGACCAGTTCTTCCTACCCACTCATAAGAATTTGTACGGTTAAAAAGGACATCTCTATCATTTAATTTGAATTTTAAGAACTCATTTCTCGAAATATCAGCATATTTATCAACATCAATATCACAAAACATATTATGAATCTCATTCATCCTATATATCGGATAACCGACTTTATCCTCGTTCATTGATATTGAGATTCCATATTGTGCTTGTTTCAATATATTTCCAATTTTTTCATATCTTAAATTTGGATTTTTACAAGGAATTTTTGTCCAGAAATCACTATCGATCCTGAAATCTTTATTATCTTTAGTACATGCAATATTTATCTCTTCTGCTTCCAGCCCTTCCAACAACGCCCGATAACGGGCTTCATTGAAAGGGCGCGTCAGAAAAAACTTAGTGCCTCTTTGCTGGCGAATTCCGCGAAGGCTTCGGCGATTCCGTCCTGTGTCATTCCCTCGTGATTGAACAAGTCATGTTTGACTACGCGGTGACCATGCACATCGAGCAAATATTCATCAAGGTCTTTTGGGGTTGTCTGATAGGATTCAAGCGGATCGCCAGCTTGACCCTGTTTAATGTCAGTATCTTGCTTTACCGGTCTGTCTTTGACTTTCAGAAATATTTTTTCACCGCTGTTGTCTTTGCTGGGTTCCTGCATAGTGGCAAAGAATATCGGATAGTCCTCTTTTTTAGGACAGAGTGGACCCATATCAGGATCGTCATTCCATTTCTGGACAAACAGTACACTGGTCTTGGTTCCGGTGTGTGGTTTGAAAACATTACCGTGCAATCCGACCACTGCCAGAATCCGGCAGCGCTCCGCGATGAATTCCCGGATGCGTTTATCACTGCTGTTATTAAAGCGCCCCTGAGGTAAGACGATTGCCATGCGTCCACCGGGTTTCAGGAAATCCAGATTTCGTTCAATAAACAGAATGTCCCGGCCGGTCTTATTCTGAAGTTTTCCTTTTTCATTTTTACCAAGTTCATATTTCGCAAGCAGTCGGCTTTCCTTAATATCTCCGGCAAAAGGCGGATTTGCCATGAGTATATCGAATTGAAAATCACGGTTACTGTTTTTTTCTGTTCGGAGTTTCTTCAGTTTCTTCCAGCCTTCGAAATAGACCTCTTGCCAGTCCTCATCGCTGATCTTTTCGTCCCAGCGTTCCCAATCCAGCGTATTCATGTGCAGCACATTGGTCTGGCCATCTCCGGCAATCAGGTTCAGTGTTCGACCAACCCGAACAGCTTTCTCATCAAAATCGATGGCAAATACATTATCATTAACATAATCGACACAGCGGGGCGGCTTCTTTTCCAACGTAAAGAGGTGGCTTTTATTTAAACCTTCTTCTTGCAGAATCTTTTCCCAAACATGAAACATGGTATGAACAGGAAAGCCGCAACTGCCTGAGGCAGTGTCGATCATGGTTTCATGCTCTTTGGGATTGAGCATCTTTACCGCCATGTCAATTACATAACGAGGTGTAAAATATTGACCCTTTTCGCCTTTGCTGCTTTTATTGATCAGGTATTCAAAGGCTTCATCCACAACATCAAGGTTTGAGTTGAACAGCCTAACGGCCTCAAGGGTGCCGATACAGACAGCCAGATGGGAGGGCACAAGGCCAATTTTTGAATCGGGAGGAAATATACCTTCCCACTTCTTCTTGGCTTTTTCAAACAGAGAGCCGATGACGTCTCTCAGTTCTGTTTCTGTATATCCGTAATCTTTGAATTCCAGAAACCGTTTTCTGTCTCTGCCGCTTTCAAGTTCGTCATAAAGCTTAGTGAATATCAGTTTAAAGAGTTCTTCGAAAACATCCACACCGGCGTTTGCCAGCACCTCATCTTCCATATACAGAATTAAATCTTTGAGAGATTTCTTCTCTTTGGTGAGTTTATCTTCCCGGATGAGATCGTCAATTGTCCATCGTTCATGCAAAATATCGGAGAGTTTCTGATTGGTGTTTGGAATATCTGGGATTGGCTTAAAATAATTGGGATCTTTACGATGAAATTTCGAGATAGAGTTACCGTTTGTCCAGACCCCGATCGGCGCCCCGGTAGCATTGCAATATCCTCTTAACTGGTCAATGCCTTCTTTCTCTTTCGGCTTTTTTATTTCCGCAATGATAAAAGGTGCTGTTGTCTGATCTTTATCAAAGATAACAATATCTGCCCGTTTTTTTTCACGTCCAAAAGAAACCGGGTACTCCAACTCAATTCGTTCCAATAGATATCCGTAATCTTCGTGTAGTACCATCATGTACAGCTGACGGATGACTTCTTCCGGAGTAAGCCTTATCTCTTTTTTACGTTTGAGGCAATTCACATAAGGATAGAACTG
This sequence comes from uncultured bacterium, assembly GCA_964485475.1. GTDB lineage: Bacteria > Fidelibacterota > UBA2242 > UBA2242 > UBA2242 > B118-G9. The sequence goes on along the minus strand of CAZAKB010000158.1, from coordinate 1,301 downwards.
ATCTCTGACTGATTTCATTATGATAGTCAATTCAAGCGCATTGATCTTATCTTGGCTGAACTGGGATAGTTTATAATTCGAGTCTTTAAGTATTTCTGATAAAGTCATATTTGTTACCTGCTTTTATTTGAAGCTATCTTCGATGATCTTCTTTGCTTTTGGCAAGATATATCCCCAATCAATACAATTCTTGATTTGTCTAACTAATAAGTCTGGTGCCAGATCAAGGATTTTTATAGTATCCATGAACATCTCTTCAAACCTATAGTGCCACTCTTTTTCTAACATTATAGAAGTAGGTTTAGAAATAAACGAAAATGTTCCAGGCGAAATAATAAAACGTTGATATTGTTTATTACAGTTAACCATATATTTACTCATAAATTTTTCAGTATTCATAACAAAACAGATAATTTCATCATCAATATAATCAGCATCGGAAAGGGCAATAAAATATTTGCCTTTTATGCCGTCGATATTGACCGATTTCAGGTCTAAAAATGTCTGGCCTTTGTTAAAGTCTGCCATTCAGACATTGTTCTTTTTGTAAATCGAACCGTTCTTTTAGTAATTCAATATCAAGTGTCGTTTCGTCATCAACAGCTAGAAAATAATCTATTGGTTTAAACATACCAATTTGGTTTTTGGTTTTATCCCAGGGAGAATTATGTAGGTGGGTAATCTCAGTCATTTCTTTGGCGGTAGCCTCTTTAAAAATAAAAGAAACAGTCTCAAGCATTTCTTTCTCATAGGGTGTGAAACAGGAATAATCTATCCCCGCATTTTTAAGAGCAACCCTGAAACGCATATATTCATCGTCATCATCATCAGTTTCGGTTTTTACTATTTTAAACTCAGCTTTAAATGATTCCGGGAGACTATCACTTAAAATTTGATTGTACAGGTTTTGGGGAACTGGGCCAAAGGGATAGGTTGAGTACTCATAGCACGTTATGCTCAGTCCATGTCTTTTAAAATACATAAAATCTAGAAAGTAAAGCAGTTTGAACAGCTTTGTTCTGCCAACATTTCGAGTATTTTTTGAGAAATGCTTTATAGCGTTTAATATTTTCTGTTCAGTAATGGACACAACTAAAATTAGATGACATTTATTTTATATGCAAACATTATCAAGGGTGTTTCTCCGTGTTCTCTGCGTTCTCAGCGCCCTCTGCGGTTAACCTGTCAATCCAACCCGGACAGTATCTCCAGCACCTCATCGTTGGCTGGAATATCACTCATGGAGTGCCCGTAGTGGGTAAAGCGGACAATGCCTTTTTTATCGATGATTACCTGGGCGG
>CAZAKB010000157.1:0-6368 GCA_964485475.1 uncultured bacterium | reverse complement strand
TGGTTTTTGATAAAGAACCAGTCACGGGTATTGATGCGTTTTTGGGCGAAGGGCAGAAGTGGCTGAGCGATTCTGATTACGATCTGCTTAGTAATGTTTCCATTAATGAGACCGAATCCGGCAAAGCCGATCCGGCAGCGCTGCGGGAATATAAACTTTATGAATTTGTACTTCGCACGGAATTAATGCAGTACCGCCAATCCCTAAAAGCGCGGCAGGAGCACAAACCTCAGTTGTTTTCTCCGATGGTGTTGAAAGAGGGCAATCCGCTGGATGTGGAAAAGAAATTATTACTTCTGCGATGGAACATACTCGGCGAGTTGGAGTTCGGGCACTACTCGGACATCGAGTTTTTCATAATTTACTATCTCAAACTGCAGATTCTGCAACGCTTGCAGCAGTTTGACAAGGAACAGGGCAAAGACAAATTTTTAACCTATACAGAATTGGCTTATGAACAAGACTAAAGGTACAATTATTGGTATTAACGGAAACATGATTTCCGTGGAATTTGATGGCAACATCATCCAGAATGAAGTTGGCTACGCGATTACCGGCGACGATCGCCTGAAATCCGAAGTGGTCAAGATTCAGGGTAATGTGGCCTATATGCAGGTGTTTGAAATCACCAAGGGCTTGAGAGTTGGCGATGCGGTGGAATTCTCCGGTGAGATGCTTTCCGTTCAGTTGGGCCCCGGGATTCTCGGCATGGTCTACGACGGTCTGCAGAATCCCTTAAATGAATTAGCCGAGCTGCACGGATTTTTTCTGAAGCGCGGGGTGATCCTGGATGCTTTGGATTTTAAAGAAGAATGGGAATTTACACCTGTTGCAAAGAAGGGTGATACGGTGCAGGCTGTGAGTGTCCTTGGGCATGTACCGGAAGGGATTTTCGAGCATAAGATTTTCGTACCCTTTAACCTGCAGGGTGATTTTAAAGTCACGTCCATTGTGGAAAAGGGCAAATATAAGGTAAACGACACCATTGCGACCATTGAGAATGATAAAGGAGACAAACACAAACTAAGCATGTTTTTCGATTGGCCAGTGAAGTTGCCGATTGAGTTTTACCGGGATAAATTGGTTCCCACAGAACCGCTGATGACCCAGACCCGGATCATCGATACCTTTTTCCCGGTTGCCAAGGGTGGAACCTATTGTATTCCGGGACCTTTCGGCGCTGGAAAAACAGTGCTTCAGCAGGTGACCAGCCGTTTCGCGGAAGCCGATATCGTGATTCTGGCCGCATGTGGTGAGCGGGCCGGCGAGGTTGTGGAAACCCTGCGGGAATTCCCCGAGATCACCGATCCGCGAACCGGGAAATCCCTGATGGAACGAACGATTATTATTTGTAATACCAGTTCTATGCCGGTGGCCGCCCGGGAGGCGTCAGTATACACCGCGGCGACATTGGGTGAATATTACCGGCAGATGGGATTGAATGTTCTGCTTCTGGCTGACTCGACGTCCCGTTGGGCACAGGCCATGCGGGAACTGTCCGGCCGCCTAGAAGAGATTCCCGGTGAAGAGGCCTTTCCGGCTTACCTGGAATCCCGGATTGCCCAGTTTTACGAACGAGCCGGCCTGGTGGAATTTGAAGACGGCAATTTTGGTAGTCTGACAATCGGCGGAACAGTAAGCCCTGCCGGTGGGAATTTTGAGGAACCGGTGACCCAGTCAACACTGAAAGTGGTGGGCGCTTTTCACGGACTTTCCCGTGAACGATCCAATGCCCGGCGCTATCCGGCAATTGATCCGCTGGACAGTTGGTCAAAATATACCAGTTTTATTGACATTAAGCAGATCCAATATGCCCGTGAGATTCTTCGAAAAGGTAACGATGTTCACCAGATGATGCTGGTGGTTGGCGAAGAGGGCACATCAATTGAAGATTTTATGATTTACCTGAAATCGGAATTTCTGGACAATGTCTATCTTCAGCAGAACTCTTTTGATTCCGTGGACGGAGCAACATCACCGGAGCGTCAGAAATACGTATTCAATTACGTCTATAACGTACTGGCGAAACCCTTTAAGCTGAAAGAAAAAGACGAAGCACGGAATTTCTTTAATAAATTGCGACAGCTGTTTATCGACTGGAATTACATTGATATGAAGGACGGAAAATTTAAGAAACAGGAAGCCAAGATAACCCAACTGATTGAGGATAACTCAGACAATGCAGAAGGTATATAATAAAATATTAAGTGTGACCGGGAATGTTATCACGGTCAAGGCGGAAGGTATCGCCAATGAAGAACTGGCCGAGATCAGTACGTCCCGCGGAAAATCCCTGGCCCAGGTGATCAAACTGGACCACGATATCGTATCGCTGCAAGTCTTTGCTGGCAGCCAGGGAATTGCTACTAATGACGAGATCCGGTTTCTCGGTAATCCCATGCGGGTGACATTTTCCGATGATATGCTCGGCCGGATTTTCAACGGGAGCGGTGTTCCCCGGGACAAAGGCCCGGCGCTGGCGGAAAACATGATCGAGATCGCCGGCCCATCGGTGAACCCGGCCAAACGAATTATTCCGCGAAATATGATTCGAACGAATATTCCTATGATCGATTTGTTCAATTCTCTGGTGGTTTCCCAGAAGTTGCCGATTTTTTCTGTTTCCGGTGAACCTTACAATGAATTGCTGGCACGGATCGCGCTTCAGGCGGAAGTCGACTTGATCGTTCTGGGTGGTATCGGTCTGAAATATGACCAATACATGTATTTCAAAAATACCCTGGAAGAGGGCGGCGCGCTCAGTCGTTCGATATTCTTTATTCATACGGCTTCAGATCCGATTGTGGAGGGCTTGATGGTTCCGGACCTTTGCCTGGCAGTGGCGGAGAAATTTGCCCTGAATGGTAAAAATGTGCTGGTGTTGCTGACTGATATGACCAACTTTGCCGACGCCCTGAAAGAGATTGCCATTACCATGGAACAGGTTCCTTCGAACCGCGGGTACCCAGGTGATCTGTATTCCCAACTGGCTTCCCGCTATGAAAAAGCGGTGGATTTTGATTCTGCCGGATCGGTGACAATACTGGCCGCGACGACCATGCCCGGCGATGATGTCACCCATCCTGTTCCCGATAATACCGGCTACATCACCGAGGGGCAGTTTTACCTGCGCAACGGCCGGATTGAGCCTTTTGGCTCTCTGAGCCGTTTGAAACAGCAGGTCAATGATAAAACCCGTGACGATCACCGGGCCATTATGGACGGCCTGATCCAGCTCTATGCACAATATAATGAAACCGAAGAAAAACGGGCGATGGGTTTCCGGATGAGCGAATGGGACAAAAAATTGCTGAAATACGGCAAACTTTTCGAAGCCAATATGATGGACCTTTCGGTGAACATCTCCCTGGAAAATGCCCTGGATAAAGGCTGGGAAATACTGGCCGAATGTTTCACGCCGGAAGAGACCCGAATGAAATCCGATTTGATTAAAAAGTTCTGGCCGAAGGAAGCGAAGTAATGGCAAAAATTCGTTTGACAAAAAACGAATTGAAGAAGCAGAAGGAAGCGCTCAAGCGTTATACCCGCTATTTGCCGACGTTGGAGTTAAAAAAGACACAGCTGGTGGCGGAAATCCGGCTGATCTCCCAGCAAGTCGATAAAATCATTGATGAGATCAACCGCTTCGAAAAAGAGATTTTTCAGTGGGTGGATGTCTTTGGTGAAAATATAGATATCGGAGCCCTTTTTTCTGTTGAGAACGTTGAAACAAACAACGGAAACATTGCCGGAATTGATATTGAAATTTTTGAAAATGTCGTTTTTAAGGATGAAGAATATGATCTCTTTGAAACCCCGCTCTGGGTGGACAAAGGTATCGAAACCTGCAAGGAAAAGATCCGACAACAATTGAAAATAAAAACCCTCGAAAAACAGATGGCCGTTCTGCAGGAGGAATTGCGCATTACGGTGCAGCGAATCAATCTGTTCGATAAGGTCAAGATTCCTGAATCCAAAGAAAATATTCGCGTGATCCAGATTTACCTCGGCGATGAGCGGACCTCGGAAGTGGTCCGTGGGAAAATTTCCAAAGCCAAGATACAGAAGAAAAAGGAGCTGGTACTGGCATGATCGTTCCGATGCAAAAAGTGACCCTGTTTATTAGCGATCGCCATCAGGAAGAAGCGTTGCAGGAGTTGCGGAAACTTGGGGTGCTTCATGTTCAGCACGTCAAAGCACCGGTATCGGAGGATATTTCCCAACTGGAAATGGCGCTCAGTGATGTTGAAAAAAGTCAATTGATTCTCAGTAATATATTACCGGGAGAAGAACGCCAGAAAGATCTGGGGCTAAGTGCTGAAAAAGCTGTTTCAGAGGTGTTATCTTATGCGGCGGAAAAGCAACAACTCCTGACTCAAATTGAAGAAAAAAAAGCGTTGTTGAACTGGTTTGAGGCGTGGGGTAAGGTTTCGACTCAAGATATCGAGACATTACAGGAAAAGGGTGTTTTTATCCGGCTTTACAACGCTGATAAAAACTTGTTAAAAATACTGCCCGAAGGCGCTTTTGCGGAAATCCTGCAGGAAGAGAAGAATCAGGTGAAAATCGCCCTGATTTCGGATTCGGCCGATATCCGTCTTGACATAAAAGAAGAATTTCTGCCCACCGAAAAATATAAAGCTGTTACAAAAGAACTAGCGTCTCTGACGGTCCGAACCGAAGATGTGGATTTGCGCCTGCAGCGGTTGCTGGAATCGCGGGATGCCATTGAAAATTATAAAAGTGATCTGAAGAATCGCCTGGAATTTGCGCGGGTGAAATCCGGCATGCAGGATGTGGATGAAATTTTATACCTGCAAGGATATTGCCCGGAAGAAAAAACGGAGCAGCTGGTCAAAGCCACAGAAAAACAGGGCTGGGGTTTGCTCAGTGAAGAACCAGAACTGACGGACAATCCGCCGACCCTGCTAAAAATGAGCAAATGGACGGCGATAATTAAACCGGTTTTTGATTTTCTGGGAACAGTGCCGGGTTACCGGGAATATGACATCAGCAAATACTTCCTGATGTTTTTTGCTCTCTTTGTGGCCATGATCATCGGTGATGCCGGGTACGGTATGATTTTTCTGTCACTAGCTATATTTGCCCACTATAAATCGGCGAAAAGCGGGCAGCCATTGGCACTGGCTATCAAATTGTTCTATGTGTTGAGCGCGACGACGGTTACCTGGGGAACGATCACGGGGAACTGGTTCGGTGCCGTGCAGATTGCCGGTTTACCGTTTTTCAAAGCCTTGACCATTCCGCAGATTGCTACCTTTCCGGAGGTCTTCAACAATCCCGAATTCACCGATAAAATGTCTCAGAATCGAACCATGCTGATCTGCTTCATCATCGCCATTACTCAGTTGAGCCTGGCGAACATCATGAATTTTATCAATACCTTTCCTCGCCTGAAAAGTATTTCCCACCTTGGCTGGGCGGTCATGATGGCCGGGCTGTTCCTGGTGGTGCTGAACCTGGTTCTGGGAATAGCAATACCGGACTTCACGGTGCCGCTGATTGTGGGCGGACTGCTGGCGGTTATCCTGTTTATGAACCAGGAGCCGGGCGTCAGCTTTTTCAAGGGTGCGCTCTCCGGGCTTGGCGGTGCGTTCAATACTTTTCTCAATTCCATTAGTTCGTTTTCAAATATTATTTCTTATATACGCCTCTTTGCCGTGGGGATGGCGTCGGTCGCGATTGCGTCCAGTTTTAACGGCATTGCCGCGCCGATGATGCATGGCTTTGCTTTTCCGGCAGCAATCCTGATCCTGCTGATCGGTCATGGTCTGAATATTGTCATGGGACTGTTGTCGGTGATTGTGCACGGCATCCGTCTGAATGTTTTGGAATTTTCCGGTCAACTGGGAATGGAATGGACCGGCTATGAATATAAACCGTTTAATGAAACCAACGAAAATATAACAGAAGGGGAAATACAATGAATATTGGAATGATAGGACCCGCCGCAGCATTGGGTTTGGCCGCTGTCGGCTCAGCATTGGGAACAGGTGTTGCCTCACAGGCCGCCATTGGCGGTTGGAAGAAATGTTTTGCCAACAACAAGCCGGCGCCCTTCATGCTGGTGGCATTTTCCGGCGCGCCGCTGACCCAGACGATTTACGGTTTTCTGCTGATGCTGTTCATCAGTGGCAGTGACAAGGACCCGTTATTGCTGATGGCTGCCGGTATATTCGGTGGACTGGCCATGGGCTTCTCGGCTTTCTATCAGGGCAAAGTGGCTGCCCGGGCATCCGATGCGCTGGCCGAAACCGGCAAGGGTACTGCGAACTACTTTATGGTAATCGGTATCGTGGAAACCGTTGCGCTCTTTGTGATGGTTTTCCTGCTTCTGATGCTGTAAC
>CAZAKB010000156.1:0-6477 GCA_964485475.1 uncultured bacterium | reverse complement strand
GCCGGACTCATAATCCGTCGGTTCGGGGTTCAAATCCCCGGGGGCCCACAAATTCAAGCAACATAATAACAAACTTGATGATTAACCTTCTGGGATTTAGAGGATTATATTCTCCCATTGTATTCGATAGGCGAAGGATTGGTCTATTTTGACAAAATAGGTGTTTATTCGAAGCCCTTTGGATTCATGGATTGCCAGTGCCATGTATCTGCACACATTTCCTCAATTCCCCGTTCTGTTTTCCAATCTAATTCCTTCAATGCCTTGGTCGAATCCGCAAAACATTCAGCAATGTCACCGGGTCTGCGCTTTGTAATATTATAGTAAATTTTCCGTCCGGAGGCTTTTTCAAATGCGTTTATCATTTCTAATACACTGTATCCTCTTCCCGTACCAAGGTTATAGGTATGTATGCCGGTTTTACCAAGCAATTTTTCCAATGCTTTGACATGACCATTGGCGAGATCAACGACATGAATATAATCCCGGACGCCTGTTCCGTCAGAAGTCGGATAATCGTTCCCAAATACTGAAAGTTCCTTCAGTATTCCTACTGCCACCTGACTAATAAAGGGCATCAGGTTATTGGGGATCCCTTTGGGATCTTCGCCAATTTTCCCGCTTTTATGGGCACCAACAGGATTAAAGTACCGTAACAGAACAATATTCCAATCGTTATCAGATACATAAATATCTTTTAATATCTCTTCAATAAACAGTTTAGTTCTTCCATAAGGATTAAAGGCAGACGTTGGAAATTCTTCGGTTATCGGAACCTGTTCCGGTTCACCGTAGACAGTTGCTGACGAACTGAAAACGATTGTCTTCACATTGTGGTTTGCCATTGCTTCACAAAGATTAATGGTACCGGTTATATTATTGCGGTAATACTTCAGGGGAATTTTCACGGACTCACCGACTGCTTTCAAACCGGCAAAATGAATCACGGCATCGAATTGATGATCACGAAACAGTGCATCCAGCCAGGCTCGCTCGAGCAAATCAATTTTATGAAATTCCAGCGATCTTCCTGTGATTTTCTGAACTCTTTTCAGTGATTCTTCGCTGCTATTAGACAGGTTGTCAATCACAACAACATCAATCCCGTTTTCAAGGAGTTGCACGCAGGTGTGGCTCCCGATATATCCTGCTCCGCCAGTCACCAGAATTTTCATAGAATTTCCTTCAATAATGTCATTGCTGGAATATACAATACATAAAGAAAACACTCAATCAGTGTTTTCTACAGAATACTGAAATTAATTCGACTCAATGAAACGATCTATACATGAATTGCCCAGCCTTCGATTCCCCTGGCAGCTTCCATAACTGCTTCTGCTAATGTTGGATGGGCATGAATAGTTGTAGCGATATCTTCGGGTAACAGTTCGGCTTTTTTGGCTAAGAGAATTTCATGAATCAATTCTGTGGCATCTTTGCCAACGATATGCGCACCAAGTATCTCTTTCGTTTCAGGATTAAACAGTATCTTGACCAGACCTTCTGACTCGTCTATCGCGACTGATTTACCGGCTCCACGATAGGGAAATACATATTTACCAAAAGTAATGCCTTGATCGGTTGCTTTTTTTTCAGTTAATCCAAAACTGGCAACCTGCGGTTCACAATAAGTTGCTCCGGGAATGGTCATGGGATCAATTTTTTTTTCAGGCTGATGCCCGGCCATAAATTCTACCGCAATCTCTCCCTCTTTAGATGCCACATGCGCCAGCAACGGTGAATTGATCACATCGCCAATTGCAAAGATCGATGGAATACTAGTCTGGTAATAATCGCCGACCTCAATAAATCCGCGGTCTGTTTTAATTCCCAGTTCCTCCAGACCAAGCTCTTCGGAATTTGGGGTTCGTCCAACCGCAACCAGAATTTTTTTGACTGTTAGATTGCTTTCGGTTTTTCCTTCTTTCAGAAAAACCCTATAGCCATCTCCCGTATTTTCATAGCGTTCGGCCATAGTGGATGTGTACATCTTAATTTTTTTACGTTTAAAGGATTTGGCCACAACTGCAGCCGTTTCCTCATCTTCCAGCGGTAATATCTGATCCATCATTTCAACCAGATGCACTTCGACACCAAAGGAATTCAGAATATAGGCAAATTCAACTCCGATTGCACCCGCACCCAGAATTAAAATACTTTTCGGTAATGTTTCCAGACTGAGTGCGCCGGTGGACGACAAAATGTCTGTTTCATCAAACTCAAATCCTTTGATGATCCGAGGTCGTGATCCAGTTGCAATCAGGATATTTTTTGCATTATATGTTTTATCATTATCAACAATAACTTCATTGGTACCGGTAATTTTCCCGGTTCCTTTGATTAAATCGATTGCATTTTTCTTGAGTAAAAACCCAACACCTTTTGACAGTTTGGTCGCTGCGATTCTTGACTTTTTATAGACATTGGTATATCTGAAATTATCCATATTAAATTCCACACCCATCTTTTTCAAATCGTCCAGATAAGAGTATTTCTGGGCCTGACTAATCAAAGACTTTGATGGTATACAGCCCCAATTCAGGCAAACGCCCCCGGGATTGTCTTTTTCAATTACCACTGTTTTCAGACCAAGTTGAGACGCCCGGATTGCAGCCACATAACCACCTGGACCTGCTCCTATTACAATCAAATCGTATGTATTTTCAGACATAATATTCTCCATATATTTCAAAGTTACTCACTCTATAAATTAGCGTCTGTACCCATTGATACAAAAGGAATGTTTTAATTGTGAAAAATTTGATAATTTTAAACTAATCAACTTTTAGTGATACTCTGACCGAAGATAGTAGAGATAGACCAAGTTGTCCCAATGGGAATTTTTAACAAAATCAAGACTGGTCATATTATTATAATTGATGTCGTAATAGCTAGCAGGATTTGTAAAATATACGTGCACTCCGCCAAGATCACCAAAATTTTCCCAGTGGCATTCATTGATCAGTGATTTATCCATATAAAACAGAATGCTGTCCATCTTTGATAAGAAGCTACTGTCTTCTTCGACAATTTTCATCAGGCTGCAAAAACTCTTCAAGTCAAGGAGAGTTCCACCGTTAAACGTAATTAAATCGGAATAAATAGAATCTGCCTGTATCACAAATTTATCAATATTCAGTCGGTAGTTCTCCGACAAATCGTCAATAAGATCGAGTAGATTTTCCATGTATTCGGTTTTCATCGCGCTCATTGTCAGGTTAACCCGGTAATCAATGGTGTCTGCCAAGGCCCTATCATAGATAAAATCTATTAATTCCGATGACAGCTCTTCCGGTGTGATATCCGGATCCGAATTAAGCAAATCATTCATATCGCCAATTGCTTCACGCCAGAAAATGTACCCGCTTTCATTTTCGCTACCAATATAAATATCAACATCATTTCTAAGTTGTACTATATTTTCCAGACTAGCCATCATACAGGGTGCTGTGAACATAAGCATATCGACACCGCCAGCATTACTAATTGCCTTTTGCATTTCCTGTGTGCTTACATTATCCCAAAGATTTGTTTCATCCGAACATGCCCCATTCCATGCGTAACCGTGCCCGTACATTGCCAGAATATAATGATCAGCCGGATACCAGCTTTTACTGCTATCAATAAAATTCTGCAATACTGCTTGGCTCGCCATGTTGATTTCGCCCATTTCTTTCAATAATTGTGGCTCATGTTGTTCGTCAATAAACCAGAGCCGGGCAGAATCTTCTTTTGTATCCCGGAGTACTAAAATATTTACATTTTTTCCTGATCTCATTCTTGGTACAAAATCATTCCACGGTTCATAAGCATTTGAAAAATCCGCTGCTTCATAAAACATAAATGTCCATACAACATCGCTTTCAATAACATTCTCTTTGGTACCGTTATCACATTTAACAAACCAAAACAAGCAAAGCAAAGTAAAAATGAAGAAATATTTCATGCAAATCTGATATTGGTTAAATATTTTCACAACCACTGCTCCATATATTGTTATTCAATATTTCATTTATCATAAGTGGAAGTACTAACCAACTTATTTAATTAATAAAAGTTTACGCTCCACAGTATTGTTCCCGGAAATTAATTGAATAAAATATATACCGGATGTATAAGCTGTTGCGTCCCATTCTGTACTTACCAATCCTGTTATTACGGTATGACTGATCAACGTTTTAACCAATTTGCCATTCAAATCGAATATATTCAGATTGACTAATGCCGGTTCTGATAATTCAAAGGAAATTCTCGTCGATACATTAAAGGGATTTGGATAATTTTGAAAAAGAGTTATTCGATTCGGCAAAGGACAGAATTCTGTACCCGTTGTTATAAGACTATTATTCCAAAGATCAAGGTCATTGAGGACTGTATTCGAAGCAGTAGTTTGAAAATATGCAGATTCATCCGGTAATAATATTGAGACATATTTACAGTTTTCAGTGTTTTCCCGGAAAATTGTGGAATAGACGACACAGGCCATCAAATAAGAACCAGACATCGATGGATGACTCCAATCACTCAGATGCAAATAATGCAGAGGATAATCCCGCTCTTCCAGCACCGCGTTCCAGGCCCATCCGACCGGAGCTATGATCAGATTCAGGCTGTCTGCAATTTGAATTGTATTGTTGTAGATTTTTGCCTGCATTTCCGGATATTCATCTGTCCATCCCGATAACCATATCATTCCGTCTTCAAACGCCCAAGGCATACATAATATAATTCTGGTTGATTCACAATTCTCATGAATTTTCCGTTTTATTGTTATTAATGACGGATAAACCGGTTGTTCAGTAAATACTGTTGGATATGCTGTTGTGGTAGGTGTAGGCATTAAAACAACATAGTCCCAACTTGTTTCATTTATTTTTTGTTCCGTGAGATCATTATCTGCGTGATAGGACAAATTTGTACCTCCCACAATCTGTTGCCCAAGCAAAACAGGCTGGCCGAGACTATCGGATATGTTTTTGAAGAGATTTGGCAGATTATTGTATTTAAAATAACTGTTGCCAATAAATAGTATTTTACAGGAATCCTGTTTTAACACACTCTCCGCTGCAATTAAAATCAAATTTGGAATAATGAGTAATACGGCAACTGAAGTACTAAATCCGCATAGCCTGAAATACTTTTTCATTTGACGAGATTTATCAGATTGTTTTCTAATTTTGAATATGGGATTACCTATTAGAGTTACCGTTTATTAAAATTAATTTCCTGCTTTATCTTCACTGTAGTTCAATTTACAGATATATCGAAAAAGGGTCAATGGTAGGAATACCTTAATAGTTCATCAAAACATTCCAAAAACAAATCAGAGTGTTCATTTCAGTGATTAATCAAGAATTTGGTACTCCTTGCACCATTTTAGGATTTGGATACATCGGATCGGCTACGAAATTCTATTGCCATTGATAATTTATTCTGTTATTCTTGATTCGTTGAATTGGAGACTTTCTATGAATAAAAAAATCAAAATGTATGCTCTCAGCACATGCATTTATTGTCAGAACGCAAAAGCCTGGTTTGCTGATCAGAATATTGAATACGATTGTGTCGATGTCGATCTTCTTGAAGAATCTGAAAAGTTTTCCGTATTGAAAGAGATAAAAGAAAAAGTTGGCATGGTTTCATTTCCGACGATTATTATTGGCAACACCGTCATCAAAGGTTATAAACCTGAACGATACAGAGAGGCGTTAGACTTATGACAACCGATGAGCTCTATCAATTGATGCGTAAAACCCAGGAACCGAAAGGGTATTATTTTAACCGGTTTACAGAGCATACATTCCGTCTACTTGAATCCCTGTTAATTAATAAAGAGCGGTACGGCTATATGTCGTGTCCTTGCCGCCTGGCATCCAATGATCGGGATTGGGACAAGGATATCATTTGCCCCTGCACCTATCGTGAACCTGATGTTAAAGAGTACGGTAAGTGTTTTTGCGGCCTTTATGTATCTAAAGACTGGAACGATGGCAAGATTGAAGATCAGTATGTTCCTGAAAGTCGCCCCGAAGAGAAACTGTGGGGAAAGTTCTAATTGGACCTTGCTGCACGCGAAAATGTAGTAATTACAGTCATTAATTTTCCAATTTTTATTTCTTTCACTACCTTCGTTCAAATTGACAATAAAACCATCTAAAAAATTAATTTTCATTATACTGCTAATTTGCAGACTTTGCGTTTGCCTGAACTTGGAAATATAGTTATATTTAATGCCCGTCAATTTGACGGATAACAGTATGAAATTTGGAGGTCGAATACAGCTATGGCAGTGATGAAACGATTAAGAGACAACACCCATATCATTTTATGGTCACTTCTGGTTATGTTTGTACTAAGTATGACAATCGGCGGACTGGTCGGTGGTGCAGATATCACAGATTTGTTTTCCAGCAAAAAGAAACTACAGGGCAAAGCCGGCATCGTAAACGGCAACGAATTTGACGGAATGCAATATTC
>CAZAKB010000155.1:4739-6522 GCA_964485475.1 uncultured bacterium | reverse complement strand
TTTAAACTCAAAGATACAACAAATCAAATCCGTCGCCAGAGGTTTTCGGGATTTCAATAATTACCAAATTGCAATTCTGTTTCACTTGGGTGGATTGGATATGATTCCACACTAAACACGGAAGAGCCCAAAAAAAGAATCTACACATACTATGAAAACAATTGAATTAACTCTTGGCATTGACATCGGCGGAACCAACACCAAATTCGGCTTAGTTGATAAAAAGGGATATGTTTTTCTTCGTGACCATCTGAATACTGAAGCTGACAAACCCGCTGAATATCTTTTTGAACGATTATTTGATAAATTGAAAAAAGGACTTGGCAATATTTCGGATGACGCTGTGATAAAAGGCGTCGGAATCGGCGCTCCTAATGCAAATCATTATACCGGAAAAATCGAACATCCGCCAAACCTGAGTTGGGAAACTGTCGATCTGGTTGCTCTGGTTAAAAAGCACGTCGATCTGCCGGTGAGTGTCACTAATGATGCAAATGCCGCCGCGCTTGGCGAAATGGTATTTGGCAACGCCAGGGGCATGCATAATTTCATCGAAATCACCCTTGGAACTGGTGTTGGCAGCGGAATTGTGGTCAATAGTGAACTTGTTTACGGCCACGATGGATTTGCCGGCGAGATGGGACATATAACCGTTGAAAAAAACGGCCGTAGGTGCGGATGTGGCCGCCTGGGATGCCTCGAGGCTTATGCCTCGGCTACGGGGATTACCAGAACCATGGTCGAATTGCTCAATTCATCAGACCAAGCAAGTGAGTTGCGATATTTTTCAGACACAGAATTAAATTCAAAAATAATATATGACGCGGCTTTAGCAAACGATCAATTAGCACTGGAAGCATTTGAAATTACCGGCCGCTATCTTGGTGAAGGAATGGCAAACGCCGTCCTCTATTTCAGTCCTGAAGCATTCATTCTGTTTGGTGGTTTGGCTGCTGCCGGTGAGTTAATCTTCAAGCCGGTTAAAAAATATATGGAAGCCAACCTTCTGCCAATTTTCAGAAATAAAGTGAAAATTCTACCTTCCGGTCTCCCCATGAGCGATGCTGCCATCCTGGGCGCCAGTGCCCTGATCTGGCATGAAATCACCTGATTATCTTACCTGGATTATGAAATACAAATAAAAAATCCCTCCGGAAGAGGGATTTTTTTGATTGTCATTTGTCATCCCGGTATTAAACCATTGCGCTGCGTAATTTTCGTTTTTGAGATTTAATCTGACTGCGGATATGCATCAGTTTTTGATGATCTCCACTTGTCAGAGCAAGATTCCGGGCTTTCTTCAGTTCCTGAATTTTGCTTTTAATCTTTTTCTTGTTAACACCCACAATATTGTGGTGTACATACATATCAATGTTCAAGGCTTTGCAGATTGCCTCCAACAAATGATCTTTGTTCATCTGAGTGTAGCCTTTAACGGCTTCACCGTCAATCTTTTGGGCGATTTCCCGCATTTCGGCAACTGTCTTGTGCTTTAGTTCATTAAATGTGTAATCCATTTATTTTCCTCCTAACTAATTCACAAATATATAAAAAGCGATCTCTAATAATTTAGTTCTGCAAATATTTTTGTCAAGTATCTTCAAGCAGAAAGATAAGTTTTCTCGACAATATCGTGTATTTTAACAGAGAGCCGATTGTTCTGGGCCAGCCAGTCTTCTTCCTGCGTCTCAAATTCCGGCGGATGAATGGTAATTGTAACATCCACTCTTCGTAATTGTAACACGCTCCAGAAATGATCGGGAAATGTCATGTCACCATACCA
>CAZAKB010000155.1:0-4639 GCA_964485475.1 uncultured bacterium | reverse complement strand
GAGCGATCCACAAAAATCGACCCGCGAACCCAGGCAATAGTACCCAGTAACGGCCAGTATTTCACATCGTGACGTGAAACGAAAAGCACGGGAAATACCGCCCCGGCAATGAGAATATCGAGATAGCTCGTATGATTGGATATTATACAGTAATGTTGATTTTTCCGCCAATTATCTTTTCCGGTGATTGATAGTCGAATCCCAATAATTTTAATGAATAATGTTCCCCAGAAGGGTCCAAATAACGTCGATATTTTGCGGCTTATTGTTTTACCAAAGGGATAGGTGATGATCAAAATCAGCAAGTCAATACAAAGCAATAAAACGCCGAAGAATGCAAATAATAGTAAACGAATAACGGCTCGGCTGATGGGTATAATTTTTCTCATAATGGATAAGTTACTCTACACCATATCTATCTCAAAAAGATATTCACTTACTTTCTGTGTATTGCATTTTCATATTACTGCGATCAGATTAAAATCTGAGAGTGAATACTGTCTCTTCATCGGGTTTGGAATGAACAGAAATTGATCCATTATGTAAGCGCATAATCTGTTTCGACAGACTCAATCCGACGCCGCTGCCATTTTCTTTCGTCGAATAAAAGGGGATGAATATTTTATCGATTATTTCTTCCGGAATTCCCGGACCGTTATCTTTTATTTGGATAATAGTCTCATTTTTATCTAAATATGCAGACATTGAAATTTGCACATCATTTCTACCTGCAAGTTCCTGGACGGAATTATCGAGTAAATTGATCAGAACCTGATTGACCAGACGTTCATCACAGGACAACTCAAGATTCTCCGGGTTCACGTGAACATCAATGGGGATTTTGGTTTCAGAAAACTCCGCTTCCATCAGATGTAAAATGTTATTGAATAATTCAGTAACCCTGACTTTTTTAAGGATTGGTTTTGGAAGCCTGGTGAGTTTTCGGTAGGATTGAACAAAATTCAACAATCCCTTGCTTCGATTCTCAATGGCATGTAACCCATCCAGGCAATTTGTGAGAGTTTTATTATCAATTTCCTCTATCGTTCTGGGTTTCCCCTCTTTCTCAAACATATTTATAATGGTTGCAGTCAAGGATTTGACCGGTGTTACAGAGTTCATGATCTCATGGGATAGTACCCGGATCAGTTTCTGCCATGCTTCGACTTCCTCTTCCTCAAGTTCACTTTTTATATTTTGAATTGACAGCAAATGAATATCGCGACCACGCAATTTGAAACTCACCCGTTTAAAGGACAATTTCATCGTCTCCGCTTCTCGCTCAATGGTAAACATCTTTGGTGTGTTACTATTCAATTTGAATATTTCATCGGATATATTCGGTTTTATCACATCAAGCGATTGAATTTTTTTTAGATAATCAATCTTGAAAATGTCCAACGCAGCCCGATTGATCAATTCTACATTACCATCATTATCAAAACTGATAATTCCAACGCCAATGTTTTCAATCATATTCTGCAGATAGTGATGTTTTGTTTCCGTCTCCAGTTTAGCATTCCGGATCTCATCAATAATTTCATTGTAGCTGAGATTTAACTCTTTGAAAGACTTACCAGATTCCCGGGGACTTCCGACAAAATCCCGATATCGCAACGATTGCAGAAAACTATTTAACTGGCGATTCGTTTTATTCATATAGTGAATTAAATCGATAATTTGAAGAACCCAGAGAACCGCCAACGTAAATTTGGTGACAACGAGATAGTCCTTTGTCAGTGACCATGTAAAGAGATAACCGACCAGGGCGATCATTACAATTCGAACGATAATTTTGACACTGAAACGGTTATAAATCATATTTTTTCAACTTATTGTAAAGGGTTTTCCGGGTAATTCCCAGAGCAGTACACGCCTTTGAGATGTTTCCTTGATACAATTCCATAGCCCTTTTTATCAAACACCTTTCATGCTCTTCAATCGATAGCGTTTCCCCATAACTAACAGAGTGTTTTTCACCGGACCGAAAGAAAAAATCATCGGCATCAAGATAATCTGCTTCACATAGAATAACGGCTTTTTCCACGGCATGCTGTAATTCGCGGACATTGCCGGCCCACTGATGCTTTTTCAGTTTTGTCAGTGCCACGTCCGATATATGCCGACACCGTTTATCGTATTTCCTGGTATATTTTTCCAGAAAAAAATCTACCAGGGCCGGGATGTCCTCCAATCGATCCCGCAGTGGCGGCAATTCAATTTGAATGGTATTTATCCTGTAGAGTAAATCCTCTCGAAAAGATTCTTCCGCTGTCATTTTAAAAATCGGCTTATTCGTTGCTGATATCAGCCGAATATCGATTGGAATGGCTTTATGTGTTCCTAACCGTATTACTTCACGGTTCTGCAATACTGTCAGCAGTTTCGATTGGAGATGCAGCGGCAAGTTCCCGATTTCATCAAGAAAAAGCGTCCCCCCCGAAGCAATTTCAAAACGTCCCGCACGATCAAGTTTGGCATCGGTAAACGCCCCTTTGATACAACCAAATAACTCGCTTTCAAACAATGTTTCAGTCAACGCACCCAGATCGACATTAACAAAGACTTCTCCCGCACGCCTGGATTGGCGGTGAATTTCCCGTGCAATGAGTTCCTTGCCTGTCCCGTTTTCACCGAGAATTAAAATATTGGCATCGGTTTTGGCAACTTTTGCAATCGTTTTATACACAGTTTGCATCGCCACAGATAACCCGATACAGAGTGGATATTCTTTGTCAATTCGTTCGCTGAGATGCTGCTGTTTGGTTTTCAGTCGGTCGATTTCAAGCTTGGATTGACGCAATTGAAATGCTGAAGTAATCCGCGCCAGCAATTTATCCTCTTCCCAGGGCTTCTCAATAAAATCAGCAGCGCCCTCACGAATAGCTTTGACCGCCAAATCAATATCGGCATAGGCAGTCATAAAAATGATCACCGCCGCCGGATCAATCTTCAGAATCTCCTTCATCCAGAAGATTCCTTCGTTCCCGGTATTGATACCGGCTTTGAAATTCATATCGAGTATGATTACATCATAGACATTTTTCTTGAATAAAGCCGGAATCTGCGAGGGATTTTTTTCAGTGATTACTGTTGAAAAGTGATTGGATAAAAATAGTCGGAGTGCTACTAAAATCTCTTCATTATCATCGATAATCAGGATATTTCCGGAACGTTTGGCCATACTATAATCCTCACACTATCTCAATACCAATTTGCCGTAAAACCTTATCGCTAATATAAACTACAAACAAATTCCAATTAAGCCAAAGAAAAATGTGTAATAATTACACAGTCAACGTATAACAATTACACATCGTATAAAATGTATTATCATGTATTCCATTAAATATCAAGATGTTATGATTATGGCAAAGTATTTGACTTACATTGTATCAAGAACAATAACTTGAAAGGTGAAAAATGATCAGAACCAAGGAACTCACAAAATATTTTAGAACCGAAGAGGTGGAAACAACGGCACTGAATAAAGTAAACTTTGAAGTGAAAGAGGGCGAATTTGTCGCGATCATGGGGCCTTCCGGATGCGGAAAATCGACCCTGTTAAATATTCTGGGTTTACTGGATAATCCCAGTGAGGGTGAATTCTACTTTCTCAACGAAGAAGTTTCCAAATACTCTGAAAGACAACGGGCAAATCTGCGGAAAGAGAATATCGGCTTCGTATTTCAGAGTTTCAACCTGATTGACGAGTTGACTGTTTTTGAAAATGTGGAATTACCCCTTCTTTATCTGGGTGTACCAACGGCCGAACGTAAAAAACGTGTTGATGATAAACTGACACAGATGAATATTATTCACCGAAAAAATCACTTTCCCCAGCAGCTCTCCGGCGGTCAGCAACAACGGGTTGCCGTTGCCCGTGCGGTCATTACCAATCCCAAAATGATCCTGGCGGATGAACCGACCGGAAACCTGGATTCCGCTCATGGAGATGAAGTCATGAGTATGCTGACCGAATTAAACAAAAACGGAACGACCATTGTAATGGTAACACACTCTCCTGCCGATGCCGAATATGGCGACCGGATTGTGCATCTGTTTGATGGTCACGTGGTAACGGACAATCAAAATGGAAAATTTCATATTTAAATTAAAATATCTATTCTTTTCAATCGGAGTTTTCTTTTTATTGATCAGCCCCCTGCTCTCCGGTGAACCAACAATTCCAACTTATATCGACAATTACACAAAATCGGTACACACATTTCCAGCCGCTGTTCAGATTCAATTGACCAATTACTTATTAATTGTAAACGCCCTTGAACCATTGGCCGAAAACAGCAGAATTGATAGTTCCCTGGACAATTTAATCCTGAATTCAGATTCGGAGTCCGTCCGTCACCATGCAAAAATTGTAAAACTGGCCCTCTCATATGACCACGCCGAAGTTTTCAATTATCAAGATCAAACGTATCAACAGAAGGACTCGAAAGAAAAAATTGAACGATCTTTACTGATTTTCCTCGAGTATATCAATCAGAATATGTTCAACAACAAGTAATTCATGTTTAGATATAATCTTAGACTGATCATCCGTAATATTAGAAAATCCAAAATTTATTCGTTTATCAATATTTTGGGATTGGCCCTGGGGATTGCCGCATTCAGCACAGAA
>CAZAKB010000154.1:0-6540 GCA_964485475.1 uncultured bacterium | reverse complement strand
TCCAGGTCAGAGGCAATGGAGATGTTTTTTTTCAATCAAGTTATGAACCCTGGAGTCATTTACTTACCGGAACTTTAGGAAAAGATCCAGATTGGGACCCCTTGGAATATGCAGTCATGGCGGCACACGAAGTGGACCTGGAATTGCACGCCTGGGTCAATACATTTCCCTGCTGGCGAGGGACCAGCGATCCAATCGAAACATCGCCAACACAGCCCTATGTCGCTCATCCGGATTGGGTAATATGCGACAGTAATGGCGTTCAAATGCCAAAATCCGATCACTATGTTTCTTTTTCTCCCGGAAATCCTGAAGCCCGTAGGCATATTAAAAATGTCGTTCTGGAAATTTGTTCGAAATATGATATAGACGGAATTCATTTTGATTATATTCGCTATCCTGAAGGCTCAACCGCAAACGGTTATTCCCATGATGCAGTCAGTGTATCACGCTTTAAATCAAGGAAAGATAATCCGCTCCGTCTCGATTGGGAAGACTGGCAGCGTGAACAAATAACTGAATTCATCGCCGAAGCATATAATGCCATCACCTCGATCAAGCCTTCGGTCAAAGTATCTGTTGCGGTGCTGGGTAATTATAATGCACCGGGCTGGAATGGATATCACGAGGTGTATCAGGATGCGGCACGCTGGGCGTCTATTGGCAAAATTGATATGATTATACCAATGACATACGCTTCCCGTACAAACGGCCGGTTTCAATCCCTAATTGAACGCTGGCATATTTTACAGAATATTGAGCAGCCGATCGCCGCCGGACTGGGCGTCTGGGCTTTTCCCTTTAAGGAAATTCTCCAGGAAATCGATGACGCCCGCGAGACCGGTTTGGCGGGAGTAGTACTTTTCGCAATGAGTTCACTGGACAGTGCACAGTGGGATACATTAAAAAATGAAAAATTCCAGAATCCAGCTATTCCTCCCGCCCTTCCATGGAAATTTAAACAGGCTGTACCTGCCCCGCAGAATTGTTCAATCAGCCAACTGGAGCAGAAACTGGTATTTAATTGGCAACTAAAACCGCTTGAAGAAAAAGGCAATTTTATACGCAATTTCGTAATTTACTCTTCGGCAACCGATTCTGTGGATATTACAAATGGCTCGTCGATCTATGCACTGGTTCCAGGTTCATCAGAACAATATATTACCGAATTGAATGATGATAATAAAAATGGAAACTTTTACATTTCTGCTCTTGATGCGGCCAATATTGAAAGCCCTCTCAGCAAATTTCCCACTGATACTTTGGAAATCACACAATGAGACGAATTTTTTATTCAATTACACTGTTCCTGTTATTTTTCTCCTGTTGTTCACAACTGTCAACGGTTCAGAATAATTCAAAAAGCAATGATAATTGGGTTGAGCAAACGCTGCAATCCATGACACTTGATCAGAAAATCGGGCAAATGATATTAGTGGCTTTCGGGCCAAATTACATGTCCGATTCCAGTTTCGCCTGGCAAACCATTCAGGATAATATCGTCAATAAACACGTATTTGGTTATCATATCTGGAGTGGTGAAATCTATGCTGCCCGTCATTACATAAAGAAAATGCAGAAGTTGTCTGATATTCCATTGGTATTTTCCGCTGATTTTGAACGGGGCGTCGGAATTAAATTTGATGGCGCCGTTGAATTTCCGACAAATATGGCGTTCGGAGCGACCGGCGATCCGGATTATGCTTACAAGATGGGTGCGTTGACTGCAATTGAAGCCCGGGCAATTGGTTTTTCGATGGTGTTTGCTCCGGTTGCTGATATCCAGAATAATCCTGATAATCCAATTGTCAATACACGGTCATTTGGTGAAACGCCCGAGTTGGTTTCAGCGATGGTGACTTCTTTTATCAAAGGTGCTCACGATCAACATTTTGGAGCAGTTGTAAAACATTTTCCCGGACATGGCAACACAGATTTTGATTCCCACATCGATCTTGCCACTATCTATTCATCCAGGGAAAAAATTGAATCAACGGAATTAGTGCCTTTTAAAGCAGCCATAAAAGCCGATGTTGATATGATCATGTCTGCTCATATTTATGTTCCGGCGTTGGAAAGTACACCCGGTTTACCTGCAACACTCAGCAGGTCTATTTTGACAGATTTATTACGTAATGAAATGGGTTATGATGGTGTAATTATTACCGATGCAATGGCAATGGGCGGAATTAAGAATAATTTTACCGAAAAGTTTGCAGTCGTTTCTGCTATCAATGCCGGTTGTGACCTATTGATAAACAACGGCGTCAATGCTGAGTTTACGTTTAACTCCATAAAAGATGCTATAAACAGTGGATTACTCACGGAATCTCGGATCAATTCTTCTGTCAGACGCTTGCTCAAACTGAAAGTCAAACTGGGACTGGATAAAAATCGATTTCCGGATATAGATAGCGATGATCAAATTATCGGTAAGAAAAGTACCTATCAAATTGCCCAGGAAGTCGCTGATAAGGCAGTGACTCTCGTTAAAGATGATTTGAAATTACTTCCGATAAACGCTAAAAATAATCTGGCAATCATCAATCTCCACGATGTCTACACCAAACACAAGATAAATTTATTTCAATCCGAGATGCTCAGATTATTTCCAAATGCCACATTATTCAATCTTGATATGTCTGACGATTCGGAAGACTATTCGGCCGTGTTAGATTCAATTCCAAATCAAGCAACTGTAGTCATCGGTGGTTTTATTCGATATGGTGCCTATAAAGGTCATATCGATTTTTCCGATAACCAACTGAACTTTGTTCAGAAGCTTCGGCAGAAAACACCGAATATCGTCCTCTATTCCTTTGGTAATCCCTATATTCTCCGTCAAGTTCCGGAAATAAGCACCTATCTCTGTGGATTTGGCTGGCAAACGGTTTGCCAGAAAGCGGCTGTAAAAGCCCTGTCCGGTCAAATTGATATAACCGGAAAAATGCCGGTTTCGATACCCGGAATGATCAAGTTTGGCGAAGGTCTGGAACGCACAAAAATCATTAATAAATCAGAAACTCAACAAAAATATTCATCAGCGTTAACTATCAGAAGAGGCCTTCCACAGGAAGTTCATATCAATCCAGAGAAATTAACAGAGATTGAGACACTGCTTGATAATGGTGTTCAGAACTCGGCATTTCCCGGCGGTGTTTTCCTGGCAATTAAAGACGGAATCATTTTTGAGGAATTTTCCTTTGGCAGTATGAGTTACGATAAAAATTCCGCCAAAGTTAACAGCCGGACAATTTATGATCTGGCTTCATTGACAAAACCGACGGCGACGACAATGGCGACGATGCTGCTTTATGATCAAGGTAAACTTAATCTTGATGAAAAAGTCACTGTCACTATTCCTGAATTCGCACAGGGTGGTAAAGAAAATGTCACTATCCGAAATTTACTAACCCATACATCCGGGCTTCCCCCCTTCATCCAACTCTGGAAAGTCGCTGATAGTCCGCAAGCAATGCTCAAATATCTTTTTGCATATGATACCGTATATTCACCGGGAACCGAAACCCAATACAGTTGTATGGGTATGATCACGATGCAAAAAGTCATCGAAGCGAAAACCGGACAGTCTATGGATACTTTTCTCAAAGAAAACCTGTACGATCCATTGGGAATGAACCGTACGTTTTATAATCCTCCAGAAAAACTTTGGGATAATGTTGCTCCGACTGAGTTTGATGCAGAACGTGATGGCGTTGTTCATGGCAAAGTCCATGATGAAAATGCATATTATCTCGGTGGAGTTTCCGGAAACGCCGGACTGTTCTCAACTGCCCGTGATCTTGGTATTTTTTCCCAGAT
Organism: uncultured bacterium; assembly: GCA_964485475.1. Classification (GTDB taxonomy): domain Bacteria; phylum Fidelibacterota; class UBA2242; order UBA2242; family UBA2242; genus B118-G9. The sequence continues at coordinate 2,718 of CAZAKB010000154.1, read as the reverse complement.
GCTTATAAATAAAGGCAGTTATCGTGGACAACAGTACTTCAAACCAGAGACTGGTGAATTGTTCACAAAGCGTCAGAATGTTGTGGAAAACAGTGATCGGACTCTTGGCTGGGGAACGCCGGGTGGCAAATCATCATCAGGCCAATATTTCTCTGAAAATTCTATCGGCCACACAGGTTTCACTGGAACAAGTATCTGGATCGATTTTGATAAGAACCTAGTTGGGATTTTGCTTACCAATCGCGTTTATCCCACGAGGGATAATCAGAAGTTATATGATATAAGATATAAAATATATGACCTGCTCCAGGAATCATTAATGGATTATCCCTTAGTAAAGAATCCGAATGTGGATTATTGAGGATTTGCCACAGAGACACTGAGAACACTGAGAAAAATATATTTTTTAAGTTATAGGAATCTTTAGTGGTTAATACAACTCATACTTCACCAACCGTCCATCCAGAGCGCCATTGACCAAGGGAATTTTGAAGGACGATTTCAGACCGACATCTTTAATGTATTCACGATCACCAAAATAGATATAGGCAGTTGAATTCCGGCAGTGTTGCTTCAGATAATCACCTAACTCCCGATAAAACAGTCCCATATCCTTCTCTTTCTCCATCCGAATACCGTAGGGCGGATTCGTAACAATAATACTGTCATTAATCGCATCAATATCCCGGTAATCACTGGCTCTGATTTGAATATTCCGTCCAGAGGTAAAATTTTTACTGTTTCGAACGACATCCTCAATTGCGTATCTGGAAATATCACTTCCTGACAATAATCCCTCTGGCAATGGGCGAATTTTTTTATCGACTTCCTTTCGGATTGAATTCCACAGCTGCTCATCGTAATCCGGTAAAAATTCAAACCCGAAGTGCTTCCGAAAATACCCGGCCGGAATTTTACAATAAGCCATCAATGCTTCAAGCAACAAGGTTCCCGAACCGCACATAGGATCAATTAGCGGTTTTTCGCCATGCCAGCCGGTAAGTCGGATAATTGCAGCCGCAAGGGTTTCCTGCATCGGTGCCGAACCGGCTTGAGACCGGTATCCTCTGCGGTGTAATGAACCGCCGGATGTATCAACACTGATAACCGCACGATTCCGTTCAATATGCAGGTTAAGCCAGATATCAGGATTCAGCGTCTCAACATTTGGCCGGTCACCGGTCTGTTCTTTAAAATAATCGACAACCGCATCTTTTAGTCGCAATGCGGCATATTTTGAGTGCGTGATTTTACTGTGAGATACCGACGCAAAGACCGCGAAAGTATTCTTGATTGTAAATAGTGTATGCCAGGGAATCTGCATCGCCGTTTTATATAAATAATCGGCGCTGTGGCAATTAAAAGTCAGGAGCGGCGCAACCACCCGGGTTATCAACCGGGACTGGTAATTTATCTTGTATAGGATTTCATTGTCAGCATTAAAGTATAAACCACGATAAACATTTTTCACGTCACCGGCACCAAGTTCGGCCAGTTCGGATTTTCCGAATTCTTCCATACCGTTGGCGATTTGGGCAAAAAAACGACGGGATATGAGATACTCGAATTCGTTCATACTCAATTTCTAAAATTCAAACCTGGCTTACAGCGTTTACCATAAGCCAGGTTTATTGTTGTCTTTGGGACAGTCCCAAAGTGTACTAAACATTTTAGCGACCCATGCTTTTTCCAGTGGATTTCAGATCATTGCATGCCTGAACAACCCGATCGGCCATCCCTTTACGGCCGGCTTTCAACCAGGCACGCGGATCGTATAGTTTTTTCGCACCAACTTCCCCATCCACTTTCAACACTTTATCATAATTCATGAACATATGATTGACGACCGGCCGTGTAAAAGCATACTGGGTATCGGTATCAACATTCATCTTGATTACACCATAGTTCAATGTCTCGTGAATATCTTCAATAGTTGAGCCGGAACCACCATGGAATACGAGGAAGAAACGGGCGTCTTTACCGTATTTTTTCATGACAGCATCCTGGCCATCTTTCAGAATTGTTGGTTTCAACACAACATTCCCTGGTTTATAAACACCATGGACATTACCGAAGGTCGCTGCAAACATGTATTTAGCACCCTTAACATTGCTCAGTGCTTCGTAAACTGACAGCATATCTTCTGGTGTAGTGTATAATTTTTCCTTGCCAACATTCTCGGTATTCACACCATCTTCTTCACCACCGACAACTCCGGCCTCCACTTCGAGAATGATTTCATTATCGGCGCAGAGCTTCATTAATTTGACCGCATTTTCCATATTTTCCTTCAATGGTACGGCGCTGCCATCGTACATATGGCTGTTGAACAGGTTCGGCAAACCAGCCACACGACGTTTGGCTGTTTCTTCAATAAGAGGTTTCAGAAATGAATCAATTTTATCGGTCTGACAATGATCGGTATGCAGAGCAATATTGATATCATATTTTTCAGCGACACGGTGGGCTTGCTCAGCTAACATGATCGATCCAAGCACCATATCTTTCAGATTACCGGACGCGTGTGCACCGCCACCGGTGGATACCTGGATGATACCGTCACTATTTGCAGCTGCAAATCCTTCAATTGCAGCATTCATGGTGTCAGTGGTGGTAATATTGATCGCCGGGTATGCATAGGCTTCTTTATGGGCTTTTTCGAGCATTGCCACATATTTCTTATAATTGACAACTGGCATTTTGGGCTCCTTTCAGATA
>CAZAKB010000153.1:0-6542 GCA_964485475.1 uncultured bacterium | reverse complement strand
ACTTTCAGCTGGTTTTTATTGCGAATATTATTTGCTGAAATTAATGCGGATACACTGGTGCCATATTTACGGGCAATATAAGACAAGGTCTGTCCTCGGCGTACAGTATGGGTCGTCCACTGGGGTTTGTTGTCCACATCCGGCAACTCAGCCAGCTTTTCGACTAAACCCGTTCCTTTACCAACAGGAACCCGCAGTGTATAATTCTCTGTTTCAGGGGGAGTCATCCAGCGTCTTAATTCCGGATTGTACTCTTTCAAAACCGTCGATGTCACTCCGATGATCCTAGCAATATCCTCAAATTCATAACAGCGATCAATGGTCACTTCATCCCATTTCCAGGTTTCCTCGGGGCTATTTTCAAATCCATACTTCTCAGGATTCAAAGCAATTGACATTCCCGCCATCATTGTAGGGATATAGTTCCGGGTCTGCTTTGGCAGTGACCGCAATTTCCAGTAATCCCGTGTTCCCTCGCGTCGAATGGCGCGCCATACCCGCATTTCCCCGGTATTGTAAGCTGCTAATGCCAAAAACCAGTCATCAAATTCATCATGAAGTTTTTTCAGGTACTTTGCGGCTGCATATGTAGATTTGATCGGATCGCGTCGTTCATCAATCCACCAGTTCCGTTTTAATCCGTACATTGCTCCGGTCGAAGCGATAAACTGCCATTGACCGGCGGCGTGGGCATACGAATAGGCTACCGGATTGAAACCACTTTCAATCAGAGCCAAATAAAATATCTCTTCCGGTAGGCCGAATTCTTTCAATATTGGAATCATGTGTTCTTTATAAAGTCCAGCATTGTTTAACCATTTTTGAAATCGTTCATGCTCACGGTTTTGAAAATAATCAATGATTCGGTCAATCTGTTTTGAACTTACCAGAGGGAAATGACCCGGCCGGTCATCGACAATAATTAATGTATCATGGCCAAGAGCAACGGTGTCGATAACAGATTCCATGAGTTCGTCTCTGACCAAGGCAATACCATAGGTTCCTGAATCACCATTCAAATAGCTAAAGCTCTGCTGAAAATCAGATGTAATTTTTTCATAAAAACGACTGAAATCATCCCCTTGCAATAATGTTAATGTATCCAGCCCACTGATTTCAGCCATGATTTCAAAACTGCGATCAAAGCAATATTTCACTTCAGAAGTGTCATTGAAATGCGCGGCAATCAATGCGTCTACATAAAACGTCTTTGCTTCAGCAAACATCAGTTCGAATAGTTCCGGTCTGCTGCTATCAAGATCATCCCTGTTCTCATACACAGTAACAGCCGTGGAGTCAACCGTTTCAGAATAAATTGCATTGCAATTAAAAATTAGAATTAATGTAAATACTACGTGTATATATTTTTTAATAATCATTGTCTCTCTTATTAGTAAATCAAATTTTCAGGCGAAAACTTATGCTTAACGCATCGTAATATCAAGGTGTTTATTTGGATTCTGACAATATCTTTCCGATGATACCGCTTGTGGATTTGCCTTCAACTAACGGAATTACTTTGACGTCCGGGATAAAATCATGCCCGATAATTTCATCTATCTGGTAATCCCCACCTTTTACAAGTACATCCGGTCGGAGCTGCCGGAGTATCTCATAGGGAGTCTCTTCATCAAAAAAAGCAACATAATCAACCACTTCCAGAGCCGCAACCAGACGCGCCCGATCGGTTTCCTGAATAATAGGACGATTGGGACCTTTTATCTTTTTTATTGACGAGTCTGAATTCAATCCCACAACTAAATAATCGCCATAGGACTTCGCCTGCTCCAGCAGATCAATATGGCCGGCATGTAAAATATCAAAACACCCATTGGTAAAGACAACCCGTTTTTTACTTTTCTGAATGTTTGCAATAATCCGTGCTAATTCCGACCGTGATACCAATTTGTTACTTGTCTGCATAATCCTCCAGTGGGCATAATTTACATAATTCAAGGTCACAAAAACTGTGATGAAGTTCAATGGCACCCTGGACCAGATAATTCTTTGTAAAAAATCGGTCAGAAAGATTGAACCCGGATTTCCAGCGGTTTATAACGGACGGAATCTCACCCCGAGGTATTTTTCGACTTAATGAAATAACATTTTCCATTATTTCACTGTTATTTTGAAGGGAAGCAACGGCCCAGATAAAGGGCAGAAATAGATTACTGATTATATCCATGATACGACCTGAACCTAATAGAACATTCCCCCGGGAGTTCTTCAGCAGCGGGTGGTTCTTCCACATGCCAGATGGTTGCTGAAAATAATCACTCATCCAATTTATCACCGATTTGTAGCCGGTATGAGTAAAAATCAGATTTGACCATAACTGGGCCGGTTCGTCAGGATAAAATTTGTGAATTATCTGCGCCAGAGCAATCAGTCGGCGACTGGGAAAATTAGCCGGACGAATACCGGCAAAATGCCATTTCAATTCAAATGCTGATAAATCAAAACGGCGTTGTAATTGCGCCCACCTCTGCTTAATACCTTGAAAATATTCAGTGTCGCCTCGCAAATATTTCGCGTAGGGTTCACTGGTAAAACCGGCACTTCCTAATAGTATTGCTTCAAGAGTTGAAATCCGATCAGATACTTCGGTTTGGCCAAGAATCTTATAGTAATTTAACAAGGGTATCTGATCTCCAAGACTTTTAAAAGATGCCCGGTTCTGACTGTAGCCCAAACCATCCAGTATTAATCGATAAAATGTGTGGTTTGCAGAATTCTGAATTATTTCTTTTTTTATGGAAAATCCCTTTCGCTGAAACCGCACATCTGCAAATTTTTCCAAAACAGTTCCGCTGACTACCTCATCGATACCATTCCAGGAAGAGCATTTGACTGAAACGACATCCGGTTCGTTATCCAACGCCATTACAAAAACAGGAATTGTCCCATTTGCCTGTGTCCGAATGAGCCGATCTGACGATCTCTCGATTACCACATGCAAAACAACCGTATTATAAGCGGGATCTTCATGATGTTGATGAGTGTACCAATCATTGTTATTGATATGAATTTCGACATCACCTGTATGTAATTTGCCATTAATGAACACCTGTGCATCTTTGAAATCCGGCCCTTCATATACGTTTCTTTTTCCTGGATCAATAATACTCAGAGCCTCACCAGCAATGGTAAAAAGATTTGTCTGGGGAAAATTTTGGAATAACCATGTTTTATATAATGATTTTTCCTGCAGATTGTACGGGCTATTCTTTTCAGAGACTGTGTGTTCAAGACAGTTTATCACGCTGATATTGACCTTTTTTGTTCGTATGCTATTTTCAATCCAACCATCGAATTGCGGACATACTGAATACACTCATCAATATCCCTGAACTGATTTGTATAAACAGGTTTACCAATATTTACTGTTACGACTCCGGGAATGACTTTAAGTGTTTTGTTCGGAATACAATGACGAGCACCCATTATCGTAACCGGAACAATGGGAAGGTTGTGGGATTGAGCCAGACGAAATGCACCTTTTTTGAAGGGAGCAATCTCCCCGGTATGACTGCGTGTACCTTCCGGACTGACAATAATAGAAATTTTCTTTTTGACCAGTTTTGCAGATACTCTTTCAATTGATTTTATCGCTTTTTTATGGTCCTTCCGGTCAATAGGAATATGATTACTTATTTTCATTAACCATCCGAAGAACGGAACCCGAAACAGTTCCTGCTTCGCCATAAACCGGACTGGTTTTCTGGTAGCTGCGACGGCTATGGGGATATCCAGTGCACTTTCGTGATTAATCAGAATAATACAGGGGTTTACTGCTGATAAATCTTCACCGCCAATGACTTTAATTTTGACACTGACAATAGCCAGGACAAATCTGGACCAGACGATCAAAGCCCAACTATGTAACGGTAAAAATATCAAATTCACAACAACGCCAAGCGCAGTGATAATAATAACAGAGGAAATGCTGATAATATTCCAGATCATTTTTATATACGCTTCAACCAATCAGTCTTCGGATCCGGTCTGACACCGAATAGGCATCAATCAAATCGGTAACTTCTTTTTCTGAGAGGGGTTTGATTGTGCCGATAGTCCGGCTTATTGATATTATCTTAAAAACATGTTCAACACGTTCGATTTTATAATAAGCATCCCATAGATCCGAACCGAGGGCAACAATTCCATGTTTTTCCAATAACACAGCATCGGCATTCAGTACATACTGGACCACAATGTCGGCGAATGCCTGAGTTGATGGCGTTCTGTAAGGAACTAGCGGTATTTTTCCTAGAGTAACAATCACTTCCGGAAAGAGCATTCCCTCCATTCCCAATCCAAGCATAGCAAATGCAGTGGCGTACGGTGAATGCACATGAATCACAGCCCGGGCGTCCTCGCGAGCGGAATAGATCGCGCGATGCATTTTATATTCCGATGAAGGTTTCAATGTACCTTCAAACCGATCACCATCAACGAGTATAAGTTTCTCAGGTTTTAAATCACCTTTCGAAACTCCCGTTGGCGTAATTACAAAGGATTCTTTATTAATTCTGACGCTGATATTGCCGTCATTGGCTGCCACAAAGCCCTGCTGGTGAATTTTTTCACCAACACTACAGATTTCCTGGTAGGGGTTACCCCTCATAATGACTGGGATTTAATTTGTTTAAAACCGGTATAGGGTTGAAGTATCTCAGGAATTGAAATCGTCCCTTCATCGGTTTGATAGGTTTCCAGGAATGCAATCATTAAGCGGGGAGTTGCTACTCCTGAACCGTTCAATGTATGTACGTAGGAAACTTTACCATCCGATGCACGACGATAACGAATATTTGCCCGACGTGCCTGAAAATCTTCAAAATTGCTAACACTGGATACCTCAAAATACTTTTGCGAACCCGGCGCCCAGATTTCGATATCATAGCATTTTGCCGCAGCAAAACTCAAATCTCCTGAACATAACGATACAATTCGGTAATGCAGATTCAAGGCCTGCAGAACGTCTTCAGCGTTCTGCAGCAATTCTTCATGAGCCTTATAGGAGTTCTCAGGTTGGGTGAATCGCACCATTTCCACTTTGTTAAATTGATGAACACGAGACAGGCCACGGGTATCTTTGCCATAAGAGCCGGCTTCACGCCGAAAACAAGCTGAATAAGCGGTATAATGAATAGGCAATTGATTTTCAGGGATAATTTCATCCCGGTGAATGTTCGTAACCGGAACTTCCGCAGTGGGAATCAAAAACAGGTCATCGGCAGCATCACGATACATGTCCTCTTCCAGCTTCGGTAACTGTCCCGTCCCAAACGCCGACTCGCGGTTGACCATAAAAGGTGGAAATATTTCCTGATATCCATGCTTTTCGGTATGCATATCCAGCATAAAATTAATGAATGCTCGTTCCAGCCTGGCACCGGCTGACTTATAAATAGGAAAACCACTACCACTGACTTTAGCACCCCGGTAAAAATCGAGAATTCCCAGATTTTCAGCCAGATCCAAGTGGTCTTTTAATAGATAATCGTACTGCGGTTTTTTACCCCATTCCCTGACAAATTCATTTTCTTCAGCCGTTCGACCGACTTTAACTGACTCATGCGGCAGGTTCGGTAAAGTAACCATAATACTGTTTAACTGTTCATCGATAGATCTGATTTGGTTATCCAGATTCTTAATATTTTCTCCAACCGTCTTCATTTCACTGATTTTATCATCGGCGGTTTGTTTATTTTTCTTCAATTGTGCTATCTCAGCCGATACACGGTTGCGTATCCCCTTCAATTCATCGCTTTGTGAAACTACCGAACGACGTTGTTGGTCGAGTTCTAGTAGCGCCTCGATCTTGTCACCGCTGTTTTTTGCCTGTAAACCTTTTTCGAAATATTCCGGATTCTGACGAATCTGCTTAATGTCTAACATTCAGTCTCCAATTCACTAAAAAACCAACACTATATCTTCACGTCTGGTAAATTAAAGAATATTTTGAATTAATTGTAGTGATAAAATGGCCTGAGCGGACCAGTTTGGCCTCAGTTATAGGCTGACTTATGTTTTTTTCGCAAACCGACGATAAGAGTTTGTACGATGATTTTCAAATCTAGCAAAACTGACATGTTTTCAATATAATACAGATCATACCGCAACTTTTCACGAACATCATCAATGCTTTCATCGTATTTATATTTGATCTGGGCCCAGCCAGTGATCCCGGGTTTAATAATTAGTCGGCGGGAATAAAACTGGATCGAGTGTTCCAGTTCATTAACAAAATATAAGCGTTCCGGACGCGGTCCAACAATACTCATATCCCCCATCAGCACATTGAAAAACTGAGGAATTTCGTCCAGTCCGACTTTCCGTAAAAATACACCTATTCGGGTCACCCGGGGATCTTCTTTTTCTGCCCATTTGGGACCGGTTTGGTCCTCTGCATTGTGCATCATCGAGCGAAATTTGATTAGATCAAATTCCATTTTATTTTTCCCGACACGTTTCTGCTTATAAAATACCGGGCCTCCGGAGTCAAGTTTAATAGCAATCGCAATAATCAGCCAAAT
>CAZAKB010000152.1:4839-6614 GCA_964485475.1 uncultured bacterium | reverse complement strand
AGATTTTAAAAAGTCGGAAAAATCTGCGTTTACTGATACCAGATGAAACATATCTAGTATTTCCTTACGATGTTAAAGCCTATGGCAAAGGATTACTGGTTCAGGAACATCAGTCCTCTGACGACATTGAAGAATCATGGACATTGGTAACAAAGGTAAATCCTGAAAAATCGTTTTGGGGGGCTCTCCGGATCGGATGGCATGTGGCCAAGCATGTAAAATCCAATGCCATTGTGCTGGCAGACCAAGATGGCTCAATCGGTGTTGGTGCCGGTCAGATGTCCCGGGTAGATTCAATGAAAATCGCCATCCGGAAAGCCGAAGAGGCGGGACTTCAGTTGCAAAATACGATTATTGCATCCGATGCGTTTTTTCCTTTTCGGGATTCGATCGATCTCGCGGCAAAATACGGCATCGCAGGAGTTATTCAACCGGGTGGCAGTATCCGGGATGACGAGGTCGTCAGTGCCTGTGATGACTACGGTATGTTTATGCTGTTTACACATAAACGAGTTTTTAAACATTAATTATTGGAGCAAATATGGGATTCTCGTTTTTCAACATTTTTGGCGGTGACATTGCGATTGATCTAGGTACGGCGAATACCCTGATATACATGAAGGGCAAGGGTATTCTTTTAAATGAACCGAGTATCGTAGCCCGTTCGACCCATGATGGTGAAGTTTTGGCCGTAGGAGGCGATGCTAAGGAGATGCTTGGGAAGACCCATCGGGACATTACAACAATTCGTCCGCTAAAAGATGGCGTCATCGCGGATTTTGAAATGTCCGATGCAATGATTCGCGGATTTATCCGTAAAATCAACATGAGCCGGATTGCCCGTCCGAGAATTGTCATCTGTATTCCTTCAGGCATTACTGAAGTTGAAAAGCGGGCTGTCAGGGATTCTGCAGACCGGGCGAATGCAAGGGAAGTGTATCTGGTTGAAGAACCGGTGGCTGCCGCGATTGGCATCGGTATTGATATTTCCAAACCCGTGGGTAATATCATTGTCGATATTGGCGGCGGTACAACCGAAATCGCGGTAATCGCATTGAATGGTATTGTAACCAAACAAGCCATCAGGGTTGCCGGCGACGAAATGGACGAAGCGATTATCCAGTATTTTAAAGCGGAACACAATCTGCTGATCGGCGAGAGAACCTCCGAATGGATTAAATGTACTGTGGGTTCAGCCATGCCGATAAACGATACAACGATTGCGGTTAAAGGCCGTAGCTTGGTGGCGGGCATTCCTAAAACAATTGAAGTATCGTCCGTTGAAATTCGGGAATGTCTGAAAGACACCATTGATCTGATTGCACAGGCGATTAAACAAGCGTTGGAAATGACACCACCGGAACTGTCATCGGATATTTTGGACAGAGGTATTATCCTAACCGGTGGTGGTTCACTGTTGAAAGGTTTGGACCAGCGAATCCGTGTTGAAACGGATTTGCCGGTTAATGTTGCCGAAGAACCGCTGCTGTCGGTGGTCAAGGGGACCGGAATCATTATTGAGGATTTAGATAAGTATAAAGAAGTCCTAGTGTAGTTTTGATGTGGAGAAAAATCTTATCTATCCTTTTTGATTTCTATGATTATCTTCTACTGATTTTACTCATATTTATTTCGTTTTTAATTCTGTTCATGAATGAGGCACCTGAAGTAAGATCTTTTCAGGGGGATGTAGCGGATGTTTTCTCCTTTATTCATCTTCCCGGAATTTGGCTTGATGATCTGTCTGGATTATTAAAAGAAAATGACGTATTAAA
>CAZAKB010000152.1:0-4739 GCA_964485475.1 uncultured bacterium | reverse complement strand
TAGGCGATAAAACCACACAATGTCAGATTTTTACAGATGTGAATTTTCGTCTGAGTGTTAAATTTCAAAATTCCAGAGTTTTGGGGATAGTAATGTGGCAAGCCGATGGTTCAGCTGTTGTTAAAGAAATTCCGAATACGGCCGAGATACATCCGGGCGAGTTGGTATTGACCTCCGGCTACAGTAAAATTTACCCGCCAGATATTATTATCGGCGAGGTCATCGAAGTATATCAGGCAAAAAGCGAGCCGTTTCAATCGGCCATCATCCGATCCAACGCGGACATCAATACTATTGAGGAGGCTTTTGTAATTCTTTCGTATTGATTATGAAGAAGTTTTTAATATTAATCGGATTTAGTTTGCTGGCGATTCTTTTACAGTTGGTCGTTGCGCCTTGGCTATCGATCCAGGGTATTAAACCTGATTTTATCCTGGTATTGATCATGTTTGTTGCAATACTATATGGGCGGGTTTACGGTCAGTTGTATGGCTTTGGCCTTGGATTAATCATCGATATGATCGGTATTGGCTCGTTCTTAGGATTATCGGCGATGGTCAAAACATTTGCCGGATTTTTAGCCGGCTACTTGAAAGGTCGCCGAAACCGATTTAATAGTTTTACGCTTTACACTTTTACGTGCTTTATTATCTTTCTCCATTATCTGATTTTTTTTCTGATCAATTTTCATTCGACAGATTACTCAATTCAGTTTTTAATGGTTCGATACATTCTTCCGGAAACAATCTATACATCGGTTTTGTTTATTGTATTTGATTATATCTTATCCTTAAATAATGATTAATAATGTTTTATTTACAGAATAATGCAACTTCGCTGCATCGCAATCTGTTATTACTGATAGCGTTTATCTTGTTTTTTATATTGGGTATCAGGCTGTACCAGTTACAGATTGTGGATTATAACCGGTTTGCCGGAATTGCCGAAGCAAATCGAATTCGGGTTGTTACACAACCGGCACCACGGGGTATTATTTATGACCGTAACGGGCAGATTATTGTTGATAATAAATCCCAGTACAATGTCAATCTGATTCCTTTTGAAGTTGCTAAAAATGACTCAGCATTTGGTCTGTTAAGTGATATCCTGAATATTCCGGAAACAGAGATTCAACGGAGAGTAAAAAAGAATTGGCGGGGCCGTTTTTTACCGCTGAGAATTGCGGAGGATATCGACTTCGAGACATTGACGGATCTGGAGGAGCGCCGGCTTGAGCTTCCCGGTGTCATGTACTCACTGGAACCGATTCGGTCGTTCCCCAGCCAGGCGCATCTTAGTCACGTGCTGGGGTATTTGCGGGAAATTGATCAAGACGACTTGCAGATGATTAAAGATTACGGGTATCGTCCGGGAGATTTGATTGGATGGAAGGGTGTTGAGCGGGAATATGAAAGTGTTTTACGTGGTAAACGGGGTTTTAATTATGTTCAGGTTAATGTGTATGGACAGGAGGTAGGAAAAGTCCAGAACCGCCACAGTGTGGAATCACAATTCGGCAATGATCTGTACCTGACTATCGATATTGGTCTTCAGACGTATGCGGAACAGCTACTGGCAGACAAGAAGGGCGCTGCGGTTGTTATGGATGCAAAAACCGGAGAAATACTGATGATTGTCAGCAAACCGGACTATTCGCCGGGTTTGTTTTCCGGAATTGTTGAGTCTAATGTTTGGAATGAATTGTTAAATGATGCCGAACGTCCATTGTTTGACAGGGCTATCCAGGGGACATATCCGCCGGGTTCTACATTTAAAATAGTCGCTGTCCTTGCATCTCTTGAAGAGAATATCCTTGATCCTGATACGAAAGTCCGTTGTCGTGGTGCTTATAAATTAGGCCGTCGTTATTTCAAGTGCTGGAAAGAGAGTGGTCACGGACGAATGAACCTGTTCGATGCGATTGTCAATTCGTGCAATGTCTATTTTTACACGCTGATTCGGAAAATGGATGTCGATCTGTGGGCCAAGTATGCCAAGATATTTCGGTTTGGCGAATTAACAAAAGTCGATCTGTATGGGGAGTCTCAGGGAATTTTACCGGACGAACCATTTCTGGATGAAAAGTATGGCAAGGGGGGCTGGTCTGAGGGGAACAAGCTGAATCTTGTGATTGGTCAGGGAGATTTACTGGTGACTCCGTTACAAATGGTGCGATTTACCGGGGCTCTGGCAACCCATGGAAAACTTCCAACTCCGCACCTGGGATTAAAGTATATAGAGCATGGAACAAATCGTTTTCAACCATTTTTATTTTCTACCACGGATTCTATTCAAAGTATATCCGCTATGTCTTGGGAATTTGTTGAAAGAGCCATGTATGATGTAATTAATTCATCAACTGGTACGGGTCGTGCTGCCAAAGTACGTGGATTGGATGTGTACGGAAAAACCGGTACGGCTCAAAATCCCCATGGCGAAGCGCATTCATGGTTTATAGGTTATTCAAAAGAGGGTGGTCGTACGCTTGCTATAACGGTGCTGATCGAAAATGGTGGATCTGGCAGCGGTGTGGCCGCAGTAACAGCAAGGCGGCTTTTCAGTTATTGTCATAAAAATTTTTCAATAGCAACTGATGTTAAAGAGGTAACCGCCCGGTGAAAAAAACAATTCAAATTGGCAGCTCTATATCAAACAGTAATTTTTTGATAGCACTGACTGTGTTTTTACTATGTGTTGCCGGTTTGATGGCATTATATAGTGCGTCCTTGCATGTAGATGCACCCTTTTTTAAAAATGTGATTGGAAAACAGCTGTTGTGGATGATACTTGGTATAATCATAATGTTTGCGGTATTTCTCCTCCAAAAGAAAATACTGTTTGATGGTGCGTTTATTTTCTACTGGATTGGTATTGCTTTAGTTGTATTGCCTTATTTTTTCGGTAGTTCTACTGCCGGGACAAACCGCTGGTTTGTGCTGGGTCCGTTTCATTTTCAACCGTCGGAGTTTATGAAAATCCTGGTAATTATTACTGTTGCCCGTTATTTGTCCGGAAGTGATCTGATTATTTCGGATTTTAAATCATTAATTGTACCACTGCTCTTGGCGCTGTTGCCTATGGGAATTGTATTGAAACAACCGGATCTGGGTACATCCATTATCTATTTTATGCTGGTTTTTCCTATGTTAATCTGGGCGGGCGCTCGAATATACCACCTCTTTATCATCCTTGCACCGGTTATCAGTATCATAACGGCGTTTAATTTTTACAGTTTTTTTATCTGGGTTTTATTGTTAATAGTGGTTCTCTATTTCAGTAAAGAAAGAGTCTGGGTCGCTATTATCCTTTTCGTCTTTAATTTATCCCTGGGATTTTTAACACCGGTGCTCTGGAACCGTCTGAAACCTTACCAGCAGAACAGGATTATGACATTGTTCAACGTCAATGCTGATCCACAGGGCTCAGGATACCAGGTTATCCAATCCCAGGTGGCCATTGGATCCGGAGGACTGTTTGGTAAAGGAATCGGCAAAGGAACCCAGACTCACTTAAAGTTTTTGCCTGAACAGCATAATGACTTTATCTTTTCCGTTGTCGGTGAGGAATATGGGTTTGCAGGGGTTACAGTCGTTTTGCTCTTGTTTTTCATACTGATAACCCTATTGATAAGTGTTGCATATCGCATGCGTGACCGTTTCAGTTCGTTAGTGGTGATTGGAGTAATGAGCGTGTTGTTTTTTCATGTATTTATTAACATTGCCATGACAGTGGGGCTTTTACCGGTTACGGGATTGCCATTGCCTTTTTTAAGTTACGGGGGTTCTTTTATTATCAGCTGCTTTTTAATGGTGGGATTGGTCTTTAATATCAGTCTGGAACGTCGCCGCTAAATGTTTAAAATAAAGTAAATTACCATTTGTTTATTCATCGAAATATTGTAGCTTTCACTGCTGGATTTTATGTCCAATTTTTATTAGAAGAACCATTATGAAAAACAAAAATTTGCTCTTGAGTACCGTTTCCGTTACAGGCATTTGCCTGCTTTGTATGTTGTTTGCAACACATACGGTAGCCAAGCCAAAAACCAAGGATGCCGGCCCTAATGAGGAGTTGACCAGCCTTCAAACTCAGGTTGATAACATTGAGCAGAAACTGAATAAAACTGTTAAATTGATGAACAGTCTGTCCGGTAAAGTAAAAGACCTTGGCAGTATTGAGGCAGCTCCTGATAATTACAGTGGTCAGATTGATCAATTGGATAGCGCCTTGCACGTTTTGGAGTCAGTGGCTGCTGCAATGAGCAACGATTTCGTGAAGCTGCAGCGACAGGTGTCGCAAAATGCCCGGCGGGCGAGTTATACGGACAGTATCAATTTTGAGATTTTATCCCAACTGGTGATTTTGGAGAACAGGATTGTGTCCTTGGGAGCCAGTTTAAGTGAAACAAAATCCATTAAGGATACCGAGCCAGTATCTCGAACTCCGGTCTCCGGTGGAACCTATAAGGATCGCTATCTGCAGGCGCTGACCTTTCACCAGAATGGAAGTAATGAAGAGTCAATCGGGCTGTTCAGGCAGTTGTTAAATGAGGATAAGTACCATGAATTAGCTGATAATGCACAGTATTGGATTGGGGAATGTTTCTATTCGATGAAACAATATCGACGTGCGATCGTAGAATTCGAGAAAGTATTTGCATTTAAAAACAGTAATAAAGAAGATGATGCACAATTTAAACTCGGATTATGTTATGCGGCGATGGGCGAGCGAGATAAAGC
>CAZAKB010000151.1:2858-6776 GCA_964485475.1 uncultured bacterium | reverse complement strand
TACCGTGACAGGAAAATCCCTGACTGAGAATATTCAAAATGCTGAAATAAAAGATGAGGCGGTTATCCACAAATTGGAGAATGCCTATAGTAATACAGGAGGATTAGCGGTGCTGAGTGGTAACCTTGCACCAGAAGGCAGTGTAGTCAAATATGCCGGGGTTGCCGAATCAATGCGGGTATTTGAAGGTCCGGCTGTGATTTTCAACAGCCAGGAAGAAGCCTGCGAAGGTATTCTGGCTGACAAAGTTAAAACCGGCGATGTAGTGGTGATTCGTTATGAAGGTCCCAAGGGCGGTCCGGGAATGCAGGAAATGTTGTCACCGACTTCTTATATCATGGGCAAAGGATTGGGTGAAAGTGTAGCGTTGATCACTGACGGTCGTTTTTCCGGTGGGACCAGGGGCGCCTGTATCGGGCATATTGCTCCGGAAGCGGCAGAGGGCGGGCCGATTGCATTAATTCAAAATGGTGATCGAATTGCGATCGACATTCCAGCCGGGAAACTGAATGTACGAGTGACCGAACAGAAATTGGCAGATAGAAAAAAATCCTGGAAACCACGCAAACCACGGGTGGATTATGGTGTTTTAGGACGTTATGCAAAAATGGCCTCCTCTGCTAGTAATGGTGCAATATTAAAAATTTAAAATTGATGGATAAATATGAGGTTATTATGAATGGAGCAGAAATATTAATAGATGGATTGAGAAGAGAAGGGGTTGATACTATTTTCGGCTATCCCGGCGGTGTAGTCATCCCGATCTTCGATGTGCTCTACTCAACTAGGGATATTAAGTTTTTACTAACCCGGCATGAGCAGGGGGCTACGCATGCGGCTGATGGTTATGCCCGGTCAACGGGTAAAGTTGGGGTCTGTCTGGTTACTTCCGGTCCGGGAGCGACCAATACCATTACCGGTATTGCAACAGCAAAACTGGATTCGTCGCCGATTGTGGTGATCAGTGGGCAAGTGGCGACCGGAAATATCGGGACTGATGCCTTTCAGGAAACTGATATGGTCGGGTTGACCCGCTCAATTTGTAAACACAATTACCTGGTCAAAGATGTCAAAGATTTACCGCAAATCATTAAAGAGGCGTTTTATATTGCGCGGACGGGGCGACCGGGGCCGGTGTCGATTGATATTCCGGTGGATGTGGCCAATGCAAAATTAAAGAATTATAGTTACCCGGAATCGGTGGAACTGCCAGGCTATAAACCGGTCAAAAAAGGCAATACCGGTCAGATTAAAAAATTGGTGGACGCAATAGCGTATGCCAAGAAACCACTGCTTTACACCGGGGGCGGTATTATCAGCGCCGGCGCTACGGATGAGCTGTTACAATTCATTGATAAAACCCAAATCCCGGTGGTTGTTACAATGATGGGACTGGGATCGGTTCCCTTTGATTACCCCTGTTTCTTGGGAATGCCCGGCATGCATGGACGAGTGGCTGCAAATAAAGCGCTTGTTGAGTGTGATCTGATGATTGCGATTGGAGTTCGTTTTGATGACCGAATTACCGGTCCGCGGCACACTTTTGGGAAAAATGCAACGATAGTGCATATTGATATCGATCCGGCTGAAATTGGAAAGAATGTCAAAACTGATATTCCCGTCGTGGGTGATGCTAAAGCCGTTTTACAGCAACTGATTGAAAAAGTTAAACCAAGGGCGAAAAATTCATGGAATGAGCGTACGGAATTCTGGAAAGAGAAATACCCCCTGATCTATAAAAATACCGGAAATGGGACGGTGAATCCGCAATATGTGATTGAAAGATTAAATGAATTTACAAATACTGATTCGATTATAGTGACAGATGTTGGTCAGCATCAGATGTGGTCAGCGTTGTATTGTCATTACCGACATCCACGGAAATTTTTGAGCTCCGGTGGTCTTGGAACGATGGGATTCGGTCTGCCGGCGGCCATGGGTGCTGCTGTTGCAAATCCGGATACCCAGGTAATTTGCATTTCCGGCGATGGCGGTATCCAGATGAATATCCAGGAGCTGGCCACGTGTGCTATTAACCGTATTCCGGTTAAGGTGATCGTATTGAATAATTCATATCTCGGAATGGTGCGCCAGTGGCAGGATCTTTTCTGGAAGAAACGGTATTCACGAGTTTGCCTGATGGAGACGCCGGATTGTCCGGATGAATGCCATGGACCGCAAGGTGATTGTCCCAAAAAATATATCCCGGATTTGGTTAAGGTTTCCGAAGCAAACGGAATGCGCGGTTATCGGGCTGAAAACAAGGATGAGGTTGATAAGGTTCTTCAAAAGGGTCTATCTGACGATGGTCCGGTATTGATGGAATTTTTTGTAAACCGCGAAGAAAATGTGTTTCCCATGGTATCGGCAGGGAAACCACTAAGCGAAATGATGATGGGAGATTGATCATGGTAGAAAAACATACAATAATCATAACCGTTTTAAACAGCACCGGTGTTCTCGCCCGGGTATCCGGTCTGCTATCACAACGAGGCTATAATATTGAGAGCGCTATCGGTGCGCCGACAGAAGACCCGAATGTCTATAAAATTAGCGTGGTTGTGCAGGAAAGCGATGAGCACATCGAACAGATCATCAAACAGTTGAACAAACTTGTCGATACGGTTCGGGTAACGGACATATCTCATAAGAATAACTATATTGTCCGGGAGTACATTATTCTGAAACTGGAAGTAAACGAGAAAAACCGGACTGACTTTTTCCATCTGATGCAGGTGTTCAAAGCCAATCCAATCGATGTGGCGACGGATCATGTGATTTTGGAGCTGGCCGGAACGCCCCGGAAAATAGACCGGTTTATTGAAATGGTTCGTCCGTATGGAATTCAGGAATATATCCGTAGCGGCGAATTTGCAATGGCTGAATATCAAACACCCAAAAAAGGAGATAATAAAAATGGCGATTAAGATGTATTACGACAAAGATGCAGATCAGAAAGTATTAAAGGAAAAAACAATAGCGATTATTGGTTATGGCAGTCAGGGCCATGCCCAGGCCCAGAACCTGCGGGAAAGCGGTTACACTGTGATTGTTGCGGATGTTAAAGGCAGTGATAATTATAAACTGGCGGTCAGTCATGGATTTTTACCGATGACGGCAGTCGAAGCCAGCGCCAAAGCCGATGTCATCCAGATACTGGTTCCCGATGAATTGCAGAAACGTATCTATACCGACGAGGTAAAACAGAACCTGACTCCGGGCAAAGCATTGGTTTTTTCTCATGGTTTCAATATTCATTTCGGACAGATCGTGCCACCGAAAGACGTGGATGTTTACATGGTTGCGCCAAAAGGTCCCGGCCATCTGGTTCGACGTCAGTATGAGATTGGTGCCGGTGTACCATCCCTGATCGCTATTTACCAGGATGCTACCGGAAAAACCAAAGACCTGGCTCTTGCCCACGCCTGCGGTATTGGTGCTGGTCGGGCTGGCATTATTGAAACGAGTTTCAAAGAAGAGACCGAGACCGATCTCTTTGGAGAACAGGCCGTGCTTTGTGGCGGTGTTTCGGAACTGATTAAAGCCGGTTTTCAAACTCTGGTTGATGCCGGATATCAGCCGGAAATCGCCTATTTTGAATGTCTGCATGAAATGAAACTCATCGTCGATCTGTTTTACGAAGGCGGTATCGCCGGGATGTATTACTCCGTTAGCGATACGGCGGAATACGGCGGTATGAGCCGGGGACCACGTTTGGTTAATGATGATGTAAAAAAGGAAATGAAGGCCATTCTCCGGGAAGTCCAGGATGGACGCTTCGCGAAAGAATGGATCCTCGAAAATCAAGCCGGGCGTCCGACATTGAATGCCCTGCGGCGTGAACACGATGAGCTGCTGATCGAAAAAACCGGTAAGCAGTTACGTGGGATGATGGCCTGGCTGAAAAAAGGAAAATGA
>CAZAKB010000151.1:0-2758 GCA_964485475.1 uncultured bacterium | reverse complement strand
AAAAACCGGTAAGCAGTTACGTGGGATGATGGCCTGGCTGAAAAAAGGAAAATGATATGCGAACCTCAACAGTAAAACTGTTCGATACCACGCTGCGGGATGGTTCCCAGAGTGAAAATATTTCCTTTTCGCTGGAAGACAAACTGCACATTGCGAAAAAACTGGACGAATTCGGCATTCACTATATCGAAGGCGGCTGGCCGGGCTCGAATCCCAAGGATGTTTTGTTTTTTAAGAAAGCGAAAGATATAACATTCAAACAGGCCCGGATTGTTGCTTTTGGATCGACGAAACATGCGAAGAATAAAGTGGAAGAGGACCCGAATATTCTGGCTCTACTGGAAGCGGAGACACCGGCGGTATCGGTCTTCGGTAAGACCTGGGTCTTTCATGTAGAGAAAGCCCTGCGGGTGACTAAGCAGCAGAATCTTGATATGATCCGTGAAAGTGTTGAGTTTCTGAAAGCGAATGACAAAGAAGTAATCTTCGATGCGGAGCATTTCTTCGACGGCTATAAAGACGATCCCGCCTACGCTTTGGACACACTGAATGTAGCTGAAAAAGCCGGTGCCGATGTCTTAGTGCTCTGCGATACCAATGGCGGCTCATTGCCCAATGAAGTGGCGGGAATTGTAAAAATCGTTAAAGAGAATACGTCTGTTCCACTCGGGATTCACGCTCATAATGATTCAGGGTTGGCGGTGGCAAATAGCCTGACTGCCGTCCAGAATGGTTGTGTCCATGTTCAGGGCACTATCAACGGCTACGGCGAGCGCAGCGGAAATGCAAACCTTTGCAGTATTATTCCGAATCTGCAGTTGAAAGCAGGATATACGTGTATTCCTCCGGAAAATATGGCCAAAATTACAGCGTTGTCCCATTATGTCAGTGAAATTGCCAACCTGGTTCATCCCAATAACGCACCGTTTGTTGGCAAGAGCGCTTTTGCTCACAAGGGTGGCATTCATGTCAGTGCTGTCATGCGGGATTCCGCCAGTTATGAACATATCAAACCGGAAACCGTTGGCAATAAACGTCGGGTGTTGGTGTCCGACCTGTCGGGGAAAAGCAATATTGTTTTCAAAGCCGATGAACTGGGTGTCGATCTTGAATCCGATAAGGATAAAATTCCGGAAATTGTCCGGCAATTGAAACAGCTGGAACACGAAGGCTTTGAGTTTGAGGCGGCGGAAGGGTCGCTGGAGTTATTGATTAAAAAACTGAAAAACGAATATCGAAACTATTTTACGTTGCAGGGTTTCCGGATATTGATTGAGAAAAATGAATCCGATGAAATCCGATCTGAGGCGACTGTTCGGATGATGGTGAATGATCGCATGGAACACACTGCCTCCGAGGGAGTCGGACCGGTGAACGCCCTGGACAAAGCACTTCGTAAAGCGCTGATCAATTTCTACCCGGAAATCGACGATATGCACCTTTCGGATTACAAGGTCCGGGTCATTAATGCCAATGCTGCCACATCGGCAAAGGTCCGTGTGCTCATCGAATCCAGTGATGAGAAAAAAACCTGGAACACAGTGGGTGTTTCGGAAAACATCATCGAGGCCAGCTGGCAGGCATTAACAGACAGTATTTCTTATTATTTAATGAAAAACCGCAACGGGAATTAACAGACAGGAGTTATGATGGAAAAGCGGAAGATTATTATTTTTGATACAACCCTGCGTGACGGCGAACAGAGTCCTGGCGCTTCCTTAACCGTAAATGAAAAACTGGTGGTTGCGCATCAATTGGCCCGGCTGGGCGTGGATGTCATTGAAGCGGGATTTCCAATCGCTTCGGAAGGTGATTTTGAGGCGGTAAAGCTGGTGGCTCAGAACGTCAAGGGTCCAACGATTTGTGGATTGGCCAGGGCGAACGATGCTGATATTGATCGTTGCTGGGAAGCAGTGAAATATTCCGAAAAACCGCGCATTCATACGTTTATTGCTACGTCAAAGGTTCATCGCGAGAAGAAATTGCAGAAAAGTAAGGAAGAGATCATCGAACTGACTATCAAAGCAGTGAAACGCGCCAGGGGCTATTGTGATGATGTGGAATTTTCACCGGAAGATGCCGCGCGGACCGATCTGGACTACATGTGCGATGTGGTAAAAGCGGCGATTACCGCCGGGGCCACAACGATTAATATTCCCGATACGGTTGGCTATTCCGAACCAAAGGAATTTGGCGATCGGATCCGCTATCTTTTTAAAAAAGTACCGGAAGCCCAAAACGTGGTGATTAGTGTTCATTGTCATAATGATCTGGGCAATGCAGTGGCGAACTCATTGGCAGCGGTCGAGGCCGGTGCAACCCAGGTGGAAGGTTGTATCAATGGAATCGGCGAACGGGCCGGGAATGCTTCACTGGAAGAGGTTGTCATGAATCTGGTGACCCGTCAGGATTATTATAATGTCGTCGTGAACGTGAACACAAAGGAAATTTACCGGACTAGTCGTTTGGTGTCGAACCTGACCGGAATAGACATTCAGCGTAATAAAGCGATTGTCGGGGTCAATGCCTTTGCTCATGAGGCTGGTATCCATCAACATGGGGTTTTAAAAAGTAAACAGACTTATGAAATCATGACGCCTGAAGAGGTCGGTTGGACTGGTGAAAACCTGATTATTGGCAAACATTCGGGGAAACATGCTGTGTCGGCGCTTCTGGAAGAAGAGGGTTTTCAATTAGATAAGAAAACGATTACTCAGATCACCGATCGGGTTAAGGAATTGGCAGATAAGGAAAAGTC
>CAZAKB010000150.1:0-6805 GCA_964485475.1 uncultured bacterium | reverse complement strand
ACACATATTACAATCAGGATATAACCACGTTTTATCATTAATTCATACTCCGTTTTGGTCTCAATCCATGGTACCCAATCGCTTCAGTTCCAGATCCGCCAGTCTGGCCATTTGACCCTCTGGAAATCGTCTGAGAAGCCGTTTTAAAAAATTTGCTGCCATTTCTTTGTTGCCCAACTTTCGATAAGTTACCGCCGACAAAAAAAGTGCGTCATCCAGGTTTTCACACAGGGGATATTCTACCACTTTTTTTAAATATTCCAGCGCCAGATATTCGTCCTTCAAATGGATATAGCAATTGCCAATCCAGAAATAGGCGTCACCGATCTGCGTACCGGGCAAATCACTATCGATGCACTTGACAAAATAATCCACTGCAATCTGAAAATTCTGATTTACATAAGCATCATTGCCCTTCTGAAAAAACCGTTCACCTTCTCTTTTTGAGTAAATCACCCGTAGGTTACCCAGCGCGGCATAAGGTGACCGGAATACCTGGTTTTTAAGCCGCTGGTTTTCTACTTCCAGCGAATCAACGAACTGTTGCAATGTCTGCAGCCGCTGTTCGGTTTTATCGGTATATTGAGAAAAAGCCAAGGAGAGGGAGTCCATTTGGTTCTGTAAGTGAACCAAAGCTGGGTTAGCAACGCCAATGCCGTGAAGGGGGGCAGACTCCCTCGCTGGCTCAATCTTAATCCCTAAATCGTACATAAAATCTTTATTGGCTTTCCCCCGACTGCTATCGGCATTCTGAGCGGATATGGCGAGGGGAATCATAACCATAAGTGCAATTCGAATCACGTTTCCATTCAAAACTTTTCTTGAGTTGTCAAATATTGCTGCGCTTTTTCCAGTAATTCACTCTTGGGAAACTGCTTTTCCAGCTGTTTAAATGCGCCCAGCGCCAGGGACTGATGCTCCATTTTCAGGTGACTCATACCAATTTTAAACAGTGCTGCGTCAGCCTTGTTTCCATCACCCAGTGGCCCAACTTTTTGAAACGCCTCAATCGCCTGGGAATATTTTTCCTGGGAATAAAGATTTTCACCCAGCCAGTACTGGCAGTTGTCGGCCAATGGATGGCGCTGGCTCATTTTTAGTAATTTTTGAAATTTACCGACACTGGCCGGATAATCCCGGTCAAAATATAAATTCAACGCTTCGTTATACAGGGTCCGATACTCTGAATCATCCACATCCGAAACAGCCGAAACCGTATTTTCAGGCACCGCATCGCTGACCTTAATGGATTCCAGTATCTCATCGGTGAGGGC
The DNA here is from genome assembly GCA_964485475.1 of uncultured bacterium. Classification (GTDB taxonomy): domain Bacteria; phylum Fidelibacterota; class UBA2242; order UBA2242; family UBA2242; genus B118-G9. Next base: position 5,531 of record CAZAKB010000150.1, on the reverse strand, counting down.
TTTGTCCTCATCAAAAGCAGTCACGATCATTTTAAAATTTTCAACCTGATTCTGCTGTTCCCTCAGCGAATCAATTTCCACCTGCTTGGTAAGCAGGGAATCTTGAAGTCGCTTGTTATAGGTTTTCAGCTTTTCAATTTCGTCACGAATACCCTGCAATTCGCCATCATGGTTACTGAGATTCGATTGCAGTTCCAGAACTTCTACATTTTTTTCGTTGAGTTCAGCTTTTTTTTCGGAAATGTCGATCAGAGTCGAATCGGTTTGCGAAAAACCGACGGTAACAGTCATAATTCCAATGCAAATGATTTTGAGGCCAGACATTCCCATTATTTATACTGCTCCCATTCGATGGTGTAGGAATAACCGATAAAACTACCAAAATTTTTCGGAATAATCAGTTCAAATTTACCGGACGATCCGGGAAGCATCGAATTATTAGTCGTAATCCCGGAATCTTCAAAGGTAAAATATGTACCTTCCACAAACGCAGTACGGGTCTTGGTATCGCCGCTCCAATTTTTCCGAAAAACAAAATTGACTTTCACAAAATCCGCTCGTCGGGCACCGATATTTTTTACCTCGCCGGAAAAAATAGTGTTACCGGAATGGTCCTTGCGTTCGTTGATATTACCAACTAGCACACAATTGGGCATTTTTACACTGCTTTCGGGTATCTGAGCCGGTTCACCACTTTTGGATACATAGGATGCCTGCGGAACCTGGGGATAGCTGCTGCTTTTTTGAACATTGCCCGCTAATTCCTCCGGAACATATTTCTGAGCCGGTTCTTCAGGCACATTGGTGATAACCCGAACAATCGAGGCTTTTTCAAGAACCAGGTATCCAATCAGGGTCTCAACCTTGACAATTTTGTCATCCTGGTAAATGATTTTTCCATAGATTGAAGTCCCGTTATCGGTGATAATTTCCTTATCGTACATGGCCAACGGGTTCATCCACATCTGGCTATTGGCCTGCAGATCCTGAATCTGGGATCGCAGATGCTTCAGCTCAGCGGAAAGTTTTTTTACTTCAAAGGTCAGTTCATTTACCACATAATCTTGGTCAGCGCTGCTACTCCGGACCGGGGCCGTTGCCACCATCTGAGGCAGTTTTGCACTAGCTGCGTTGCCAGCTGCGCCTGGCGTAACTGCTGCCTGTTGCTGGGTTTGGCTCGTCGGTTGAGCCACTTGAACTAACTCTGTTTCGCTCTTATCTGCGGATTTGCTGCCGAAGAGGCTGCACCCCTGCAAAAGAGGAAATACAAGAAAGGCCGCAAAAAATATTTTGACTTTCATAATCCCACACCTTCAGGTATAAAGTGTCCAAAAATTTACAATTGACACTATGGCGTTGCATTCAGAAAAATATAGTCTTCATATCGGGAGAATGTCAAGGAAAAAATGATGAAAATAGGCAAGTTAGACAGATGACTTAAATTATTAATTGAAGTGTCTTTCAGCGACATATCACTTCCATTTTCAAAATCCTCCGTGCCGGTTTTAAACCATCTACTCATTTAACTCCGAATCGGGTAGCGCAGGGTTGCTGCAAGATTGCCATATTTTTCCATCGGATGCTGAATAAACTGAATATCCACTCCCTCTAACAGAGCATTATGTAACATATGCTCGATAATATTTTGGGTGCGCTCTAAAGGACCGCCATGTTCGGGGCATTCTACCAAGGGTGATAAATCAATAAACGGACAATTCCGGCAAAATACACCTTTCCGCTGATACCTCTCATGAAGCAGGAGCGTATCAATCCAGTTGTCCCGCAATTTTGGTAATATCGCTTCAATCCCTTCTACTGCCTGGTTGGCCTCTTTCCGATTACAGAAATCTTCCAGCAGTTTCTCTTCAAATTTCAAGCGTGCGTCCTTGCTGGCTTTTTGAACTTTTTCAAATACATCATTCAGGGGTGCGTGGGGTTCAATCTCTACGACTGCTGCAACCTTCGCTTCTACATAATCATGCAGATATTTACGGAAATCACCAATAGACTCCCGGTAACCGCCCAGCACGATCCAGTTAAATCTATGACTTTTATTCAGATCAAACATCTTCTGGGAGACCTCTTTGTAGTGCTGAACAACTCCCTGGTGGATATTCCGCTCGACCTTCCGCTCCTGCCGTCCTCTAAACCCACCAACCTTGACCGATTCCGGTGAATTGTCGTTAATGCTGTATAACTCTTTAAAGTCGCCCAGAGATTGTTCAAATATACGGGCTTTGGATTTATCTATCAGCAGCACCGCATATCGGCTGTAATTGCTGAAAAGTTTGGATAGTTGGTAAATGGAGGGTTTGGGCTGAATAACCAGCTCATTTTCCAATATATTTTTAAGGTTTATCACCTTCCAAAAACCGGTTTTACTTTGACTGAAACATACAGAGCTGATATATCTTGAGGTATCCAGTTCCACTTCAAACCAGTTGATAATTTTAGTAAAGTCATCCAGGATGGATTTTTTCTCCGATTCGGTCAACTGTTTAAAATATGTTGTGTTTTTCTTATACCGAATCATCTTTTTCAGTTCTACGATATGAGTCTTATGATTACCATTTTTAAAATCAACGGTAAAATAGGCACTGGTAACCGGGTAATCATTCTGGGAAAAATGAACCAACTCTTTGACGACTTTGCTTTTAATCATGGTTACTCCTCAGTTATTTATATTGATGATTCGTTCAATGATCTCAAACCAATGATGTTAGATAACCTAAAATCCGTCAAGAAATATCCAAAGGAACCGTTTCCCTTTGGGCTTAACGATAGGCACTTCTGCTGAAAATGGTTTGTTCCGAAAAACGTCTGGATATACCACAAATATTAGATAAGAAATATTTTAGAAATTATCAATAGATAACTGCAATATTGAAAAAAATATCTGGAAGAACCAATTCCTGCGGCCCGCATTATGGGTTTGTTGGTTTAAAATCTTCAAGCCAGCAAAGATCCTGTGTTAAATCCAAAATCGCTGCATAGGGATCGATTTGGCCGCCATTATGCGCCTGGATCATCAAACAGCGGGATGTTTTGCCCACGTCCAGACTGCCCACCTCTTTGTGGAATCCAATGGCATAGGCCCCATTCAGCGTGGCAAATTTAATGGCGGTTTCAGGATTAACTCCGCTTTGATTCATGCATTCAATGATCTCTTTTCGCATATCCAGATCTCCGGACAAAGTTTTACTTTCTGTCCCCATACAAATATTCACCCCTTTATCCAGGATTCGTTTTACCGGAGTCGGACTCAGGTTCAATGCGGTTGAACTCCGCGGACACATACAGACATTCACTTTGGCCGGCGTGTTTTTAATCAGGTCTATGTCCATATCACTGAGCCGGCTCATATGGATAAGGATATTATGTCGGGCATAATACCGGTTGCTGAAAAAATACTGAACGGGTGTTATGTGTGGTGGCTTCCAGGAATAATCAAAATCGTCCTTCGACAGAAGATATTGTCTGGCCGGTCCTTTTCCACTTGTCAGAAATTCTATTTCATCTTCTGTCATAGACATATGAATGGCAATATGTCGCTCATTGATACTGATATTTTTAAACAGGTCCGGTGACAGTTCCCACGTGGAGGACATCCCCAGATGATTGGTAACACGTTTCATTGGCGCAATCCGGGCAATTTGGTCCTGCATAGTTCTGAAAATACCCGCGGACTCATAATTTTTAAATCCCTTTGTTTCATGAAATACTCGGGCAAAAACGACCTCGTCATTCAGCAAATTTGCCGACAAACCATCGGATGAAAAATCACCCAAAGCAATCGTTCCAAAACGATTACTTTCCGCAATATTCCTGCTAATAATATCCGCTCGCTGCGCATCACTCCGACTCTGCCAATCAGTAGCACTTTGATTTAAATAGGTATAATAACGCTGAACCGGTTCGGGAGATGGCTCCTGTTCAAGATGGGTATGAACATTGACAAAGGCCGGAAAAACGACCGCATCTTCCAGGTCAAACAATGTGTCCGGAATCTCCCCCTGAAAGTCTTTAAAAGCTCCGATTGCCAGGATTTTTTCACCGTCACAGATGATAATTCCATTTTCAATTGGCGGAGCCGACATGGGCAATAGCCAGCGGGCCCGGTAGGCTTTAACATTTTGTAAATCTGAATCGCCGATCAAATTTCACTTCCTATTTCCAATAACCAAAATAACTAACAGGAGGAATATAAACGGACTGTCCATAAAAACAAGAGAATATAGTTGCAAATCAAAACTTATTATAGTAACCTTGGCGCTGTTTTCGTAACATTGTGATTCACTTCACCTCTAAATTTATAAATAATACCTAATATTAATACATAAATAATCAGGATAAATAATGAGTTTTAAAATATATAAAATAAAAAGTCTAAGAAAGTTTCTGATCGTCGGAATAATGCTGGCAATCCTTTTTTCGCCCAAGATCAAGGATTACGCCATGCCGTCCGATACACCGGCTTCCAAACCGGTCCTTTTATCCCACTACAATAGTCTTTTCAGCCACCTTAAACAGGCCGGTTTTAATTTTGAGGATATTCAGGAACTGTTTCAGGATCCCCGGGTCGAGTATTACGGCTACATTGCCATCAGTTTATACCAACCACCGGAAATGGATAATTATAGCAGTATTTACTTTCACTCTGAGAACGAGACCTATGAAATCGATGAGTTCATCGACCGCTATGGTGAACAGTTGAAAGAAGCTGAGCAGCACTACGGTGTTGATCTGGAAGCCATTGTGGCCGTACTTTTTGTGGAAACCAAAATCGGTAAAATTGTCGGAAAATATTCAGTATTCAATGTTCTAAGTTCCCTGGCAGTAGCCGATAATCCGGAATCCCTTGCCAAGATTGAAAATCATGTCAATGAACAATATCATTATCTTAGTTACGATGGCCGTCAAGACCTGATCAATATTTACCAGGAGCGGGCGATTCGAAAATCATTCTCAGCCCGGGCTGAGTTTACCAGCCTGATGCAATTGCATTTTGACAGTCATATTGACATTAATGAGCTTCCGGGTTCCTATGCCGGTGCATTTGGCTATCCGCAGTTTATGCCCTCCAATGTCACCCGCTACGGAATCGACGGTGATAATGACGGAAAAATTGACCTCTATAATTACACCGATGCCATTATGAGTGTCGGCAATTTTCTCAGTAAAAAAGGCTGGACTGAGGATACTGATCGTCAGCAACGGGCTCTCTTACGATACAATAACAGTCGCGCCTATGTTGCAAATGTTCTAGAGACAGCCAATTCCATTCGGGAAGATATGGATATCATCGGCCAAACCGACCCTTTGTTATATAATTCTGAGGAATAAAACTGACCACAACCGGTCCAGGATCAAAATGGACCGCAAAACTGTCAGCCTCCGTAATAATCATCAAATTAATATCAGAATCGGTATCACCCTGAATGGATAATATATCGGGTCTTTCCGGCTGGGGTTCAGTCCAGACGGAAACGGTGTTATCTCCAAAACTGAGGTGCCGGATTCCATGCCGGTCC
>CAZAKB010000149.1:4384-6896 GCA_964485475.1 uncultured bacterium | reverse complement strand
TGGGCATAATATTGAATGGATAGCGTGGGTGTCAATGTCAGATCAGTTCTTAAAACGAGACTTACGGTATGCTGGTTCATACATGACCAAATATATTGAGGATCGCCGTTTTCATCTTCAGCACTTCCGATCCAGGCCCAGGTATCTTTCAAATTACTATAAGACAAGGACCCGGTAAATTGAATATTTTGTATCGGTCGCCAGGTTATTTCCGGATCAAATCCCCAACTGATGACATTATCACTATTTTTAAAATAATAGCCACTTACATTGCCAAATATTTTTTTCCGGCCGTCTGTATTGACAAAAAACCAATAATTATAATTATTCGGAGTCCGCAATAAAGGCCCACCACGATTTAAGGATGGACTGTAACCACTTAAATTCCCGTTAATACCAAAGCCGGTGCCCCAATTATTATTAAATGTACAATTCATGTTGACATTGCCACCGAAATTTTTTCGGGTCCCATCAAACATCCAACTCACCCACTGATTAAAATTGAAATAAATCGACCGAATGTGTTTCATTCCTTCCCACTTTCGGTATTGAACCCATGTAAAATAACTGATGTCGTCAACCTGTCGCAAGAAGCCCAGATCATTTATTTCGAATCCGGGACTAAAGGCAGTTCCACCGGCTGCTGCACGGATATTCCCTGAATTTTTAGTCACTATTGCCTTTACGGCATATCCGGGTAATGATGTCCTTAATGGGTCATACTCCAGGTTTTTATATCCTGTTCTATCCGTACGGTTGAAATATCGCGATGAACTTGTTTGAGTAGATTGCAGAGCCGTGGTATCGCCCTGCACATAGCTGTAAGCAAAGGCGCCCAAAAACGAATACTGGCGATCCAGAAATTCATGATCAATATCAAGCCCACCGGTATACGCTGCATTATGCAGATAATCAATTCCAGTGTCGTCAAGTTTCCGGTTCACGGCGGTAAATATACCACCTATACTGGTCTGACCATCGTTATAATCTTTTTGAATCCGGGATAGCCAATAATTCGTCATAGGTTCAATAACTGCAATATCCCGGCTTTCATCCTCATAAAATACAATTCCGGTTTCTTTGTTGGTCACTGCTTCCACGACTCCAATGGACAAACCATTTGTGGTTTTACCGGTGAGTTTGGCCGCGCCAAGAATATTCGTACGTTCAGGATTATCATAAGTCAGAACACTTTTATTATCATCTTCAGGAACCCAGCCCTGGGGACTTCGCCCGATTCTCCGTGAATAAAATAAGTTATTGTACTGAGCATCACCGTCTCCAAAACCCAGGCTGAAACTCATAATATTACTACCTTCCATAAAGAACGGCCGGTTTTCATTAAAATAGGTTTCAAATTCCGTCAAATTAAAATCGGCAGGATCCGCCTCAACCTGGCCAAAATCGGGATTAATCGTCGCGTTAAATGTTAGTCCTTTTTGGGTTGTACAACGAATATCCGCACCGATATTAGACAACAAATCGTAATTATTTTCATGAACCGGATTGACCAAATTTTCCGAAATGCTTGCCGATCCGGCCACAAAAGGCGCAATATAGATTGGATTTTTAACGTTGATATCTTTCAACCCGGTCAACGAGCCGTATTTGGATACAAATCCCTCTTCGCCATGCGACCAATATGACCAAACCGATAACTCATTATTATGACGTGGCAGCTCGCGATACATCTCAAAACCCCACTTCATATCGTGATTACTTGTAAATCGTAATTCTCTGAAAGGAATTCGCCATTCGGCAGTCCAGCCTTTATCGTCGATATTTGAACTGCCATCCCAGATTGCATCCCATTCGTCGTCACCATTATTATCATCGTACCGGCGAAGATCATGCTTAACACCTGCTGCATTGATCCCAAACTCGAAAGCCGTCCGATTATCATCATAGCTATCGATTGAAACATACATCCAATCGGATTCGGTATAATTATCCCGGCGGGTCAGCAGTGCGATGATCTTCTCCGGCTCCGGATCATAAGCGCGCGCCCCAACGTACAAATAATCATTATCGTAAAGTACACAAAATTCCGTCCTGTACGTTTCGGGTGAACCATCATTAGGATCACGCTGGATAAATCCTCCCTGCCAACTACCCTTCTGCCAGGTTACTTCATCAATAATACCATCAATCGTTAATTTTTCGCCGTTTATAAAAATTGCTTTCGCTTCCCGAAGCCTGAATAAATCCAACTCCTCAGGTGTTAGATTTGCAACGGAAAATAATGGCAAAACCAGAATCATTCCCAACAAAATTGATCGTCTCACAACCCCGTCTCCGCTTTCAGTTTTTATTGAAATTCATGATGTAAAGACGATTAAATATGGAAAAAAGTTGTCCGTTTTTGACATTATCTTTATCCGATTAAAAAAGTGCTATAATATAGTGTGATATTAATAAACCCCTCCGACGCAAGCATCGGGGTATCTCATCGATAATGTTCTTAAATGAGACACCAAGGTTTCTACTGTCAGCTCGTACACGGTTTACAAGT
>CAZAKB010000149.1:0-4374 GCA_964485475.1 uncultured bacterium | reverse complement strand
TTCTTCCTTTTGTCAGGTAACCCCGAGGCAAGCCTGGGGGAATTCTTTGATTAAAACGGAAATTGATTAAGGAAATACTAACCAATTAGCAGCTATTTTTTGATATTAACCCAATAATGATAATTGGTCAACGCATATAAATATATTTTAGGTTTCTACTGTCAGCTCGTACACGGTTTACAAGTACAGGGTACGATATTCACCTGGCAATTCTTGATAAATCCCAGGATATCGGCATTGATCTCATGGATCGCCTGCTGCACCGTTTTCATCGGTTTTTCCGGATCAAATTCCAGATAGAGATCGATGAAAATATACTGCCCGGAGCGGCGTGACCGGATATCATGAATATTATGATAATCATCAAAATGCTGTCCCAGCACCCGCAATATCCCCATCTGCAGTGACTCTTCCAGCGTCCGGTCCATCAGGTTATCCATGGACTGAGAAAATAGCGTATAGACCGCATAAAACAGAAACCCGCTCAGCACCACCGCACCCAGCGGATCGATAAAATGAGCAAATGTGTATTTTCGTAACACCAGGCCCAACACCAGGGTAATTGTCACACTGATGTCAGATATAAACTTGCTTCGGTACAGGTTCAGTTGCCCGGTAATAATCGGGGATGGTGATTCTTTGTCAATTTTGCGATAATTAAGCCATTGCCAAATATTGAAAATCCCGGTAAAAATATTGGCTCCAATCGCAATGATAACACCGATCCCAACCAACGGTTCCGGGTGCGTGAACCCAAGATAGGCATTGAACAGAATAATAATCAACGAAACTCCAATGACAAAAGCCATCAGCAGGCTGGAAAATCCCTCCAGCTTACCATAGCCATAATTGTACACCATGTTCGCGCCTTTGGATACTTTACGAATGGCAAAATAGGAAAACATCACCGCCAGCAGTTCACTACCGCTTTTCAAAACGTCGGTCAGTACAATCAACGAATTTGATAACAGGGCTGAAATAATGATGGGAATCAATGCCACCGCGCCAAAGATCAATCCCAGCAGGATGGCTTTTTCTTTCTGTTTAATGGTCATGGATTTCGGACTCATGAGCGTTCCTGTTTATTTACTTTTTTCAAGATAATACAATTGCCAGAGATCCCGCGGACTGGATTGCAGAACCGGCGCCATCGCCCGCTGGCCGGTCTTGCCGATATTCTTTGCCAGCTGCTTCAATTCAGCGAATCGGTTTTCTACATCCGGGTCCGTCTGAACCGGAAAACCCTGTTCCTGCAGCATTAGATTGGCTTTTGCCCGGGCACTCAAATCCAGGTATATCTGCAAATAGCAAAATATATCCGCAACTACTTCCACCGGAAAATGTTCACGTAAAGAATAAATGTACCGGCCGGCTTTCGTTTCACTGAATTTGCCTTTGCGAATCGCATTCAGCAGGCGTACACTGGATTCCAGTCCCTGCTCCATCCAGTCGCGCAGCGATTTTTCACTTTGGGTAAATGCGACGCTGATCAACAGTGGTAAGATAATCAGCTGGGCAGCGGTCACATATTCCGATGGAAATATCTGACTAGCCAGGATTTTATTGAATGCCGAATGAATGATCACCGCAATCAGAAATCCGGGCAGGAATATCAGAATCCTTTGAGATTTGAACCGCTCAGATATATACGCAGAAAATATCATCAGAATAGCGATTGTACCGCCATGCATCACGGCTGTTCCCAGTCCCCGCACAATCCAAAGCAATAGATTTGTGCTCTGAATTGAATGCAGGTAGAGTATATTTTCCAGCAACGCAAATCCGGCACCACTGGCAAAACCGATAATTGCACTGTCAACGATGAAACCAACCCGTTTTCCTTTGAGCAGCAGAACCGGCAGCAATGCTTTCAAAAATTCCTCACTCAACGGTCCCCAGATCAGGGTCAGTCCCTGTTGGGAAACAAGCATTCGACGTTGAATTAATAAGGCACAGAACGCTGCAAATATTCCATAACCAATCGTTATTATAAGCAACGATGGCTTCAATAATTTGTAACTGTCCATAAAAACCAGCACGAACAGAAAAATCAGTACCGGCAGCAAACTGATGGATATTTTCAGAACTAACATCATAGAATTTTCAGGGATAGCATTAGCTCATTACCGAGTTTATTGCCTCCTTCGAGAGCGTATCCGTAGCCGGCGGAAATCGTGGTCGTGAACAGCGAGAACAGGACAATTTCCATATCCGCCTGAATCCCGAAGTTCTGAATATGTTGAGTCAATGTTTTATCATCGAGATTGGTGACAATTGCCGAGGCAAAAACTGAACTCCGCAGCCAGCGGGGATACATTGCTGGAATGCCAATATGCCGAAATCGCAGCGGTGGCAGGTTGATCTCCGCCATTAATTTGGCAAAATTCGTTCCGTCGATACTGTTCAGATCAGCGCCGGGAAACGTATAAAATTCCCGATACCGTTTTTCCGATTGATGATCAATCCAATTATTTCCAAATCCACCGAAGTAATAATTAGCGAAAGGCTCGTTATGTTCTGAAGGTGAAACGCCCGCAGCTGATCTCAGCCAAACCGAAACATGATTGACCGGTAATGGCACACCATAGTCAAATGTCGCAACAAAGCGTGGAAAAAGCTGCCTGTTCACCAGATTATTCAGTGATAATAATTTCAGTGCATAGCCCTTTTCACCATCGACTGCTCCCTGCGATCTCTCGATATATTTGTAGGATAGTGTCAAATTATTGAAGTAATAATGATCAAAACTGGCAGCCACATTCTGGTAATCCGGCAGCGTTTCTAATCCGCCCCAGCCACCAAACCGCCAGTTCAAATCCATCGTTCGTGGTGTATCGTAGATCAGGTTCCGCTTGTAATTCAGTCCCAGGTAGTAGCCTTTGCGGCTGGTTTTGGTGGGGCCGAACAGATCGTAGAAATCGGCGTCATTGTATTTGGCGTTCAGTTCCCAGTGCCAGTGCCGGATACTCATATCCAGATGCAGTCGTTCATTATTATCGAGAGAATCACCCAAGGGTGAATACGAAACTGTTGCAGTCATCGCATCATATCCGATGTCGTTTTTAATTTCAAAATAATATCCCAATGCAGTGGTATTTTTGTATCCTTCAATGACCGGATACGCAGCGGTAAGATGCTGGTTTTTCAGACTATGGTAGGTGCCTTTGTAAATTGTCAAACTATCGAGGTTTATATCTGAAGGATTACCGGGATGCCAGTCTGCAACATAAGGGTATTTCTCATAAACCGACTGACCCAGGAAATGAATCGCAGCGACATTTTCGATCGTCTTATCTTCGATCCAGCCCGGGACGAATCCTTTGAATGTGTATTGGTAAACGATCAGCGAATCGCCATTTAATGGCAGTGGTCGGAAGTACCCGGTTTCCGCATTGCTGATAATAGACATATCATTAATGCTGAAATCATACTTGTAAATATTGGATACGCCGGAATAGTAGGATGTTCCGTAAATGTAACGGCCATCGGGAGAATAGACGAAACTCGCCGGAGAATTCATCTGAAAATCAAATAGCTCTTCATAATCCGCACGGTAATTTTCCAAGTCTGCGGTTTTAAACCGAACAAGTTTCTGATTGCCGTCCACAAATGTCAGCGCACCAGTGATGTATTGCCCATCCGGCGAAACATCAAGATCGTAAAGATCGGTGCCGTATTGAAAGGCAAACAGGGCCTGATAATCTTTATAGGGTGGATCGATGCGAACAATTGTAGAGATACCACTTTCATGACGAACCCCATAAATCACCTTATTAGACCTATTCATGGTTAAATCACCAGTGCGAACATCGGTAATCAACTGTTTTTGTTTATGCGTTTTTAAATCGACAACATTAAGGTCCCGGTACTTAAAATTATCCGTTGTAAAAAACAATAATTCATTTTCTTTATCATACAGCAGGTTCGTGACATAGTAAGTGGACGCGCCTTTGACATTGCAGATTTTTTGCATCTTTCCTGTTTTCAGATCAATGGCGGCGATATGCGCTAATTGGCCGGGAAATTTCACACCCATATAGAGCAGCCCTTTTTCACTATCAAGATATGATCGGGAAACACTGCCTAAAACTTTATCATGGATAATCGGTCGAAAATCTGTGACCGGATTTTTACGGATTCGTTGCAGGTTTTCCTGCTGCCACTGCTTTTCAAAACCAATCCATTTCGTCCATTCATCTGTCAGCGACGTTTGATACACCTGTTTAAACTGACGGGAAAAATAGCGCTTGCTGCTCGGGCGATAGTTCACCCAATCAATCAACTTCTTCGGACCGTATTGACTGGCGAGATAATTAAAGAACCGGGCGCCGTAGAGATAAGAGTTGGCCCCAACCTGAAAATCGATCGCCGTTC
>CAZAKB010000148.1:0-7035 GCA_964485475.1 uncultured bacterium | reverse complement strand
CCTGGAACTTTTCTCAGATAATAGGCGAAATCATCAGCGCCCATGGATGGTTTTTCCATTTCTACAAGTCGCGAACCATATCCATTTTCTTTACTGAACCGTACCAAGTCGGAATACATCTTTGAATCATTAATAATTGCCGGAGTGCTGTTTGGAATATCGACGTCGATTTGGCATTTATAAAGAGTTGCAAAATTATTACTGAATTCCCGAATGCCTTCCAGTAGTACTTTTAGCACATTATTGTCAAAATTTCTAAGAGTACCGGTAACTGAAACTTCTGATGGAATGATGTTATGATACTGGCCGCCATGAATGCTACCAAAAACCAGGGTAAAATCATCCCGGCTATTAATAATTGTTTTAAGATATCCATTTAACTGACTGATATACAGTGATGTTACACGAATCAGATCAACCGTATCATGGGGTCTTGAAGTATGACCGCCAGGGCCGATAAATTTTAATTTAAGGAGTGTCGAAGAAGCGCAGGCTGTTCCCTGTTTGATGGCAATTCCGCCGTTGTTGAACCGAAGATCAACATGTATTGCAAAAATTCCAACCATATTGTCAAATAGCGGTTCTTTATGTATGTGCGAAGCCCCGTCAGGACATATCTCTTCAGCAGGTTGAAATAGGATTCTTAGTTTACCATTCAACTCATCGGGATGTCGTGAAAAATATTTTGCCAATCCCAGACCGATCGCTGCATGGAAATCATGCCCACAGGCATGCATAACACCATTGTTTTTTGATTTGATTGAATGCCCGGCATTTTCAATAATCGGAAGTGCGTCAATATCTGCCCGGAATCCGAGCATTGGCTTCTTCCCTTTTCCCACATCCACATAGCCGCCGGTTTTAAGAGAACTGAAGTGTTTTAACTCAAGATTCCATTCTTGTAACTTTTCTTGGATATATTTTGTAGTGGCATGCTCTTTATAAGACAGTTCAGGATTCTCATGGAGCCAACGACGCGCACTGATAATTTCTTCAAAAAATGCTTTTTCTACTTTGGTCATGGTTGTTTCTATACAGTCACTTTCATCATATCAGGAATTGCATTTGTATATACATTTTTCAGATCATCAAGTGAAATATCGATCGAATCATTCATTTTTAATCGATTATTGTTTTTAACGCGGCCGATTGTAAAACAGGGCACAATGTTCTTGGCAGCAATTCGTTCCATATCGAGTAAATGATTTTCTGATATCGAAAGAATAATTACCGATTGAGTTTCGCCGAAAAAGATTTCATCGTCTCTTTGTTTACGGGAAATAAAGATTGAAGCGCCCATCGGTTTATCAGGATTATTTATGCAGGATTCCGCAATCGCAACGGCTAATCCACCATCGGAAATGTCATTGGCAGAATTGACGATTCCGTTACGAATAGCTTCCAGACAGGCATTATGGACCCGTTTTTCAAAGGACAGGTCGATTGTCGGTGTATCGCCGGCAACCATATTGTGGACAACTTTCAAATATTCACTACCCCCAAGCTCACCTTTCAAAGTTCCCAGCATAATAATGAAGTCGCCATCGCTTTTAAAATGAGATGTGGTAACATGGTCCAGGTTTTCGATGAGTCCGACCATACCAACAACGGGCGTTGGATAGATCGCACCGTCGGGAGATTCATTGTAAAAGCTGACATTACCGCCCGTTACAGGAGTATTGAATGCGCGGCAGGCATCACCCATTCCAAGAATCGCTTGCTTGAATTGATAATAGATTTCCGGATCGTATGGATTACCAAAATTTAAACAATTCGTTATAGCGATCGGTTTTGCGCCGGTACAAACGACATTTCTGGCGGATTCAGCTACCGCAATGGCACCACCACGATAGGGATTCAGGTATGTGTACCGTCCATTTCCATCGGTTTTGGTTGCGATTGCCTTGTTGGTACCTTTGATCCGGATTACGGCAGCCGAACCACCTGGCGGAATCACTGTATTTGTTCGGACAGTATGATCATATTGACGATATACCCAGGATTTATCGGCAATCGAGTGAGACGCCATGATTTTTAATAAAGTGTCGTTATAATCCTTGGGTTCAGGAATTTCTTTTAAATCCATTGAGTGTAATTTATTCAGGTATTCCGGTTCTTTTGTTTCACGCAGATATACCGGAGCACCGCCACCCAAAGCAAGATGCCATGCAGGAATTGATCCGACCTTTTTACCCTTCATAAAGAGATCAAGATTGGCCGTATCAGTAACAGAACCAATTTCGATACAATTCAAATCCCATTTGTCGAAAATCTCTTTGACCTCTTTTTCAAAACCATGTCGAATAACAACCAGCATGCGTTCCTGGGATTCCGAAAGCAATATTTCATAGGGAATCATTCCCGGTTCCCGCATAGGCACTTTACTTAGATCCAGTACCATTCCGCTTTTGCCTTTGGCAGACATTTCCGAGGTCGAACACGCAATGCCGGCAGCGCCCATGTCCTGAACGCCGATGAGATAATCTTTGCGGGCCAGTTCAAGTGTTGCTTCAAGTAATAATTTCTCGGTAAACGGATCACCGACCTGTACGGATGAACGTTTTTCCTCAGATTCTTCACTTAATTCTACTGATGCAAATGTAGCGCCATGGATGCCATCACGTCCCGTGGAAGAGCCGACAATCATGACAGTATTGCCTTTACCTTTGGAAATAGCACTGGCGACCCGGTCATGTTTCACCAAACCGATTGTCATGGCATTTACCAATGGATTGCCGGTATAACATTCATCGAAATAAACTTCACCCGCCACCGTTGGAACGCCCATGCAATTTCCGTAATGTGCGATGCCTTTGACGACTTCATCAAAGAGATACCGGTTCCGGGGAATGGACAATGGACCGAAGCGTAGTGAATTAAGCGAAGCGATTGGTCGAGCGCCCATTGTGAAAATATCACGCAGAATACCTCCCACACCTGTTGCAGCACCTTGAAATGGTTCGATTGCCGATGGGTGATTATGGCTTTCGATTTTGAATGCAATTGCCAGACCATCACCAATATCGACGAGACCGGCATTTTCTTCACCGGCGCCAACCAGCAATCGCTTGCCGGAACGGGGTAATGTTTTTATCATTGCAATTGAATTTTTATAACTACAATGTTCACTCCACATGACAGAAAAAACACCCAGCTCGGTATAATTAGGCTCACGACCGAGAATATCCAGTATTTTTTCCCATTCTTCTTTATTTAAACCGTGTTCAATGGCCAGTTCCAGTGTAACTTTCGGTTCCCGAATTTTAATCATTAAGTCTCCAACTATTATATCAATGCTTTCTTGTTCTTAATAAACGCAGGCTAATTTCATCATCTTTTGGCAAAAATACAGCAATAAATTGAAAAAAACACAGCTATCCGTGATGCATGAAATCCCAAATGGTTTGAGCCAATTTTGGTCCGATTCCCTCAACTTTGCATAATTCTTCTACGGAAGCGGAACGCATCTTTTTTATTGTTTCAAAATAATTCCATAAGGTTTTTTTCTTTGCAGAACCCAGTCCAGGAATTTGATCGAGAATTGAGCCCAATTCATTTTTTCCTCGTAAATTGCGATGATAAGTAATAGCAAACCGATGGGCTTCGTCACGAATGCGTTGCAGGAGAATCAAGGCAATACTGTTTCTTGGCAGTACAATCTGCTCAGCTTGATCGGGTAAAAACACCTCATCCAGTTTTTTAGCCAGCCCAATGATCGGAATTGAAGGAAGATTCAGTTCATCCATCACCACTTTCGCAATAGCCAATTGACCCTTGCCACCATCGATAACAATTAAATCCGGAAGAGTTTTTTTCTCCTCGATCTGACGGGTATAACGGCGCCGCACAACTTCCTGCATCATGGCAAAATCGTTAATACCTTTTACGGTTTTGATCCGGTATCGTCGATATTCGCTCTTGAGCGGACTGGCATTATAGAATGTCACCAGTGATCCTACGGCGTATTTTCCCTGAATATTGGAAATGTCAAATGCTTCTATTCGACGTGGGATTTCAGATAAGTTCAGATCAAGTTGTAATTGTAAAAGTGATTTTGGGATGAAATCCACCTTTCTTGATTTCTTTGCAATTAGTTCCTGTATCTGCACTGTCGCATTTTTTTCTGCGAGACGAATCAGCCGTAGCTTTTCCTCTTTAGCCGGGCGGGTGATTTTAACGGATTTGCCATGCATTCCGGACAACCATTCCTGGAGAATTTCCTGTTCCGCCGGGTATACATTAACGTCAATTTCCGAAGGAATTAATTGAGATTGGTTGTAATATTGCTGAATAAAAAGACGCATAATCTCATTTTCAGCAATATTGAAAACCTGTTCCAGAAAAACGGTATCTTTGCTGAGCATTTTTCCCTGCCTGACGCGTAAGACAACGACGGCACCGGAATCCTCTCGGGTGATCAGGCTGATGAAGTCCCTGTCTTTAAAATCGGTAAACTCAACCGATTGTTTATGAAAATACCGTTTTAAAAGACCGACATTATCTCTGTAGCGAGCGGCAATTTCAAACTGTAATTGTTGTGATGCAATAGCCATTTTTTCATGCAAATACGCGATCACGTCATTGGATTTTCCGTTCAGAAACGATTCTATGTGTTCGATCATGTGGTTATAATCTTTTTCGAAAATCAGTTGTTGACAAGGACCTTCACAGTTATGGATGTGGTATTGTAAGCACAGTTTGACCTTTTTCGAAGTGACCGTATTTACATCAAGCCTGTAATGGCAATTTCTGACGGTAAATACTTTTTTAATAATCCGGAGGATTTCCCGAATTGCCCGGGAGTCAGTATAAGGACCGAAATATTTTGATCCGTCATTGATCAATTTTCGGGTTATAAGAATACGCGGAAAATGCTCATTGGTAATGCGAACATAGGGAAATGTCTTATCGTCACGAAGAAAAATATTGTATCGCGGTTTGTTTTCCTTGATTAATGTGTTCTCAAGAATCAGTGCTTCAATTTCGGAATGGGTAACGATAAATTCGATATCCCGAATCCTTTTGACCATACTCTGAGTTTTAGGATCGTGCGATTTATTGGCACTGAAATACGTTTTAACCCGGTTCCGCAAATGCTTCGCTTTGCCGATATAGATTATTTTATTTTGATCATTCCGGAACAGATAACACCCTGGATCCACCGGTGCATTTTTGACTTTTTGAAGAACAGATTCCGGGAATTTAGACATCAGTAATCCAAATTATACAAAAGCGTAACGATTTGATCCTGCATATTATTCACGACACTGGTCGGAACTGGATAATGATTAACCAGGATTGAAAATATGTATTCGTGGCCGTTTTTAGCCTGGACAAAGCCAGAAAGTGCCCGGACCCGGCCTATGTATCCGGTTTTTGCAAAAACGTGTCCAGCAGCCTCTGAACCCTTCAAACGGCCTTTTAGTGTACCGTCTAAACCGCCAATTGGAAGTGAATCATAGAATATATGGTAATTGGGATCGTTACGGATACCCCGTAAAATGGTTACAATCTGGTAAGTAGTGACGAGATTCTGACGTGATAAGCCTGAACCGTCGACGATAAAAATATCATCTGGGCTCAAGCCAATTTGTGTGAACCACTGTTTTTCTGCCTCGACGCCTTTTTTTGAACTGCCTTCGTTAAAAAATTCAACACCCATTGTTTTTTGAAGCTGTTCGGCATAAAAATTTTGACTCACTTTATTGACCGTACGGATAATTTCCGATAATGGAATGGATGAATGCATTGCAACCGGAGTATAATTTTCATAATCCGGTTTTAGTAGAGGTAATTCGTCTATATCGCTTATATTATTGATACTTATGCCATTTTGTTCCAATGTAAATTGAAATGCTGATAATGTATAATTTGTCGGATTATCAACAGTTATCCATTCTTCGATTGTATCTTTTCCGGCTTTCACTGTGCCGAAAATAGTAACCGATTCTGTTCCGGGAGTCCGGTAAAAATCAATGCGAGTTGATGAATCAGCCGATACAGTAATCAGATCGTTTTTTATCTCGAGATAATTCATATCAGGTTCGGTATATAATCGCGGTATTCCGTCAATGGAATCATTTTGAATGATAAACAGATCAACACAATTATCGTTGAACGAAAGTGCACTAACCTGTGCGGCATAATAATACGACAGATCATCCCAGGCCCAGCTATATCCTAGGCCAATATCATCAAACAGATTGTCATCGCCGATAATGGTTCCGTTTATTTCTCGAATGCCCAGTGTTTTCAATGTATCAGCCCAATTTTGAAACAGTTCCAGTCTGTTACCATTGTTATATCGTCCAGAAATAGTCGGATCACCGGAACCTCTGAGAATCAAATTGCCGTTTAAAATGCCATTTTCAATTATTCCATCCATAAATAGCGATGTCTTATACTGATAATCCGGGCCAAGAAGCGCCAGCGCAGATGTCGTCGTGAATAATTTCATGTTGCTTGCAGGCATTAACAATGTGTGAGGATTCAGGGAATACAATATTTCCTGAGTTGTATAATCTTCGATATGAATACCGATAATAGCCGTCTGAAAATGGGGTGTACTGACAATGTTGTTGACCTGAGATCGAAAAGACTGAATAGAACGATTTGAGACATATTTTGGAGATGTTCCAAGTGCATTACTGTCAACAACTTCAAGGTAATACAATGAGCTGCAGCTGATAAGCATTATTACAAATAACAATACCAATGCCGGTTTTACAATATTCATCATGGGTTTATCCCTTTCCAATTAATGGGTGTGTCTCTCTTTGTTCGGGCCAAAGTAGGCTTTCCAGAATTCATCTAATGTTGACTCCAATTTATGAATTATTTCAATGTCAGTGCTCTGTTTTGCTTTCATCGATAATATCAATAACTGATGACATAACTCCAGTTGCTGCTGGTAAACCAACAGTTTGGCTTTATCATTTTTATCAACAGGTTTTACCCGTTGAGTTAGAAAGTACTGGGATACGATTTCCTGAATGTGGTCAGCGTGGGTTTCTTTATTGTCTACCCAACGAATTA
>CAZAKB010000147.1:3395-7036 GCA_964485475.1 uncultured bacterium | reverse complement strand
TGCCTTAGGTGGTCATGACGAAAATCACAGAATTCAGTTTAGGAGTTGCGAACAAGCATTGAATCCGTTAATTTTCACTATAATAATTTGAATAATGAGTTATCTCAACAGTCATTTTATATAAAGCGGAGTTCCCATGGCGAAATATTTATGTTTGAATTGCCACGAAGTTTATAAAGAACCTCTTGATGGGAAATGCCCTCATTGCCAGCATCCGGCATCGACAGAAAAACTGGAATTCAGCAACAGCGATGAGTTTCTGAGCAGAGAAACTCCGAAAGTTGTCAATGTCCGCAAGGCTATAGGACTGGAAAGTCTGGTCGGCGGATTAGAAGCGGTGATCATCAACACGGAACTAGAAAATCAAAAAGCTGCTGCGGAAGAATTTCTGTGTTATACCGGCTACAATTATAAGGATTCCTTTGAAGATGAGGATTATAAAACCTGCTTGCTGAGCTGTCCAAAATCGGCGGATTTATTGATTCGGTCACGAAAAAAACCGGATAATCCCTTTGTACCAGTTAATACCAGTCCGAAATCCGGCCATCTGCCCAATACCCGGCTGGAAACCTTTGTCTATTCCTGCAAGGACCTGGAGAAATATGTCAGTATTCAGAAAAAACGGAGAGTGGAATTCATAACGCCGGAGATTGTACATTACCATGATTATGATTTTATTCAGACCATGCCATCGAAGTATACGGGTAACTCTTTGGGATTAACCCAGTGGAAAAAACCGAGCAGAAACTGGCGGGGCAAAGCCAAACCGCTGAAATGGAATCTGAAAAAACCGAAGTATGCGTACTTGAAAAATATCGGGACACTGGATCATTGTGCAACCCGGATAAAAGCAAAGGATCGGGACGCTGCGATTGTGGAATTCATGTACCTGACCAATTATCATTTCGATTTTGCGATTTATGTCAAATCTCAGAATTCCATTACTACGGTTGCTCGATTGTCGCATAAAGATTATGCCCAGGTATTTACGTCGGGTATTGCACCTTATAAAAATGAAACTGAATCCGGGCCGACCGAAAAGTTTATCCACAATTACAATACCCGGGTCCATCACATGGCCTTTGTTACAAAAAACATCGAAACAACGATTAAAGCGTTGGGCGAAGATGGTCTTGAATATTTGCTGGAACTGGTCGGTTGTGAAGAGGATGGTTTGAAACAGACTTTTACCGTAGCGTCGCCGAACACATTGCTGACCAATGAATACATTCACCGCTATAGCGATTTTGACGGTTTTTTCACGAAGAGCAACGTGACGTTGCTGACCGAAGCGACGGATAAACAGTAGTCAATTCTCTTTGGCTATTGGAACATAAATCATTTTCGATCGTCTACAAAGACGAAAAAACAACATGAAAGTAAACATCCAGAGGAGGAATTATGTCTGTTAAACGGTCATTCCCATTATGGATTGCCCTGTTCATCATTTTGAATGTCGGACTTCTTTCGGCAGACCCTGATCTGCGGGTAGCGGTGATGGATTTCCGAAATCTGACCAGACGACTTGACCTGGTTTACCTCGAGAAAGCCATTCCTGAAATTATGGTCACCGATTTAAGCTTATGTGAGAAAATTACTCTGGTGGAGCGATCCCGGCTGCAGGAAATCCTGGATGAATTGCAACTGGCGTTATCGGGTGTTGTCAGTAACGATCAGGTGGTGGAAATTGGTGAAATGGCGGGAGCGAATGCGATTCTGGTAGGAAGTATCATCGCTGCCGGAGACGTTTATAGAATTGATGCCCGGCTAGTAGACGTGGCTAGTGCCGAAGTGCTGCTGGCGGAGAAAAAAGACTGGCTCTCGGATGATGAAATAATCCGGGCTACTGACGAACTGGCGGAGCAGATCATTCAAAACCTGACCGGTGAGAACATTAGAATGAATCCGATTTTTGACTATGATCCTCTGAGTGTGTACGATGATCACGTTCTGAAACTGGAAACAGCTCTTGATCAGCCGGTCTGGCTTAATGGCTGTGGCGAATCGGTATTTTTGCAGGTAGATGTTTACTCCAAAGAAGTTCCCAGGCGGGACCGGATACCACTGAATCTGGCGCTGGTGATAGACCGTAGCGGCAGCATGGCAACCGAACAAAAACTGGATTATGCAAAAAATTCGGCCAAATTTATTGTGCAGAACATGTCTGAAGATGATTATGTTTCCCTGGTTACTTATGAATCAAAAGTACAGGTAGTTGTTCCAGCCCAGCAAGCGAAGAATAAACGGAAGATTATCAGGCTTATTGATGATATCACCAGTGATGGTTCGACGAACCTCAGCGGTGGTATGCTGGAAGGGTATTCCCAGGTGGCTAGAAATCTGAAAACCGGCCAGGTGAACCGCGTTCTGCTTCTGTCTGATGGATTAGCCAATGAAGGTGTGACAAGAGCGGATAAATTACAGGAAATTTGCTACGATAAATCTCTCCAAAATATGTCGATGTCAACTTTTGGAGTTGGCGCGGATTACGACGAGGACCTGCTGCTTGGACTCGCGGAGTTGGGCATTGGAAATTACTACTTTATTCATTCACCGGAAGAGATACCGACAATATTTGCCAGTGAAATGTCTGGTTTACTTGCTGTAGCGGCCCAGAATGTAAAAATTCAGATCAATCCCGCTGCCGGCGTCAAGGTGCTGGATGTATTTGGATATCTTTCTGAAACCAGAAATAATCAGACCGAAGTGTCGATGGGCGATATATTCTCCAACGATCACTATTCATTGACGTTTGAATTACAGCTGCCAAAATCTATCCCGGATTCATTACTTTTGGCCGAAGTGGTCCTGCATTATGACGATGTGGTGAATAAAGGTGACCGAGTGCAGTCGAACTCACCGGTACATATCCGATCTACGTCGGAGCCGCAAAACCGGGATTATTATC
Source organism: uncultured bacterium (assembly GCA_964485475.1). Lineage (GTDB taxonomy): Bacteria > Fidelibacterota > UBA2242 > UBA2242 > UBA2242 > B118-G9. The sequence goes on along the minus strand of CAZAKB010000147.1, from coordinate 4,128 downwards.
GCAATCCCTATGTGGGCGAACGGCTATCTCTGCTGAATTCGACAATCCAACTGCAGACCGTTGTCCAGCAGGCCAATGCAAGTAACCTGGGTGAAATTCAACAGACGCTCGCTAAACAAGCGATCGAAGTGGCCAATTCTGCAAAAGAGTATAAAAGTCCCAATCTCAAGAAACAGATTTTAACGATTCATAAATATTCTCAGCAGTTCGCCGAAATGGAAAAGAAAGAGACAGAGTACCAGAAATACGGGAAAGTTAGCCGGCCTGCCAGCAGTCCTTCCGCTGATTTACAAATGATGAAGAAAGCGACTAAATATAATACCTATCAGATGCAAAAGCGGGATATTCAGCAAACAACGATTTTTAAGAAGCCTATTGAAGAGGATACTAATGATTCTCAACAATTTAACCCATCACCGAAACCAAAACCTGATCCAATTGATCCGATACCGTTTCCTATGCCGAAACCCAAACCAAATCCCGATCCTAAACTGCCGATACGGGAAAAACCAGAACCAGAGCCGGAAATAATAAACAGTAAACCCGAACCCAAAGAGATCAAACCTTTACCAACACCCTCAGACATTAAGAATCCAAAGAGCCGTGATATTAAGCGGATAAAACCCCAACCCAAGCCGAAGAAAGCCGATAATAAAACCGAAACGGTTCAGAAAAAATCCGAATCGAAAAAACAGCCGGTTGTAAAAGAAATCATTAAGCCCAAAGCCACTGA
>CAZAKB010000147.1:0-3295 GCA_964485475.1 uncultured bacterium | reverse complement strand
CCGAATCGAAAAAACAGCCGGTTGTAAAAGAAATCATTAAGCCCAAAGCCACTGAAAATAAAACGGTAGAGGAACCGGAAAAACAGAATCCGGATAAATAATATCTCAGAGAATTTCCTTTTTTACGGACAAAAGACATGTTCTTGCCGGGATGCTCAATCTTTCGACAGTTTTTTGCGAAATCCATCAACAGAATAGATAATCAGGGCGATCCAAATGATGATAAATCCCATAAGTCGTGATGGCGATAGCGGTTCATGGTAGGCAATTAACCCGATGAAAAAATGCAGTGTCGGTGTAATATAGTGGATAAAACCAACAGTGCTCAACGGAATCCGGCGGACGCCGGCAGCAAACAAAATCAGCGGAATAGCGGTAATCGCTCCCGACATTATCAGGAGTAAAGAAGGAATCCAGCCGGTATAAATAAATGCACTCTGTCCGGTGATTCCAAAGTACAGAATAAACCCAAAAGCCGGGATAACCATAAATGCAGACTCAACATTCAGACCTTCCACGGAATTCAGCCCGGCGGTTTTTCGCAGCAGTCCATAAATCCCGAATGTCAGCGCCAGGCTCAGGGCTATCCAGGGGAATTTACCATATTTAACAGTCAGGTAAGCAACCCCGATGGCCGCAATCAATACCGCCAGTTTTTGACCATTACGAAGTTTTTCTTTGAGGACAATAACACCCAGCAACACACTGATCAGGGGATTGATAAAATAGCCGAGGCTGGAATCCAGAATGGATCCCGAATTGACCGCCCAGATGAATACAAACCAGTTGACTGACAGAACCGCAGCGCTGAAAATAAAGGAAATCAAGATGTGTGGTTTTTCACGGAGAAGACCGAGCCATTTCCAACGATTTCTGAATGCCAGTAAAATTGAAGTGAAGACCAGTGACCAGACCATGCGGTGACAGAGAATTTCATAAGCCGGGACATTGGCAAGAAGTTTCCAGTAAAATGGCAAAATTCCCCAGAGGAAATATGCGGCTATTGTTAGAAAGACACCTTTTTTCATGATGGTTAATTACCGGGATTAGAGAGGATGTATTTCATAATCGGCCAGCAGATCAACTAATAGTCCGGCGACTTTACCGGTCAATTCCCGGCATTTCTCGGAATTTTCCTGGGGGCCGAATTTATCAAGAAGCGATTGACAATGCAGTGTCCCGAAATGCTGTAAAAAATCCTTTCGGAATTCAACAACAATCTCTTTGGCAAGATCGATATTTGTCTCCGGGTCCGTGCGGCCTAGAAGATAACTGATAGCGATTACTCCGCCGGAAAATGCCCCGCAATTTTCCGAATGAGAACTGCCGATGCCACCACCGAACAGCGAAGCGACTTTCAGAAAATCAAGATCCGTTGTCTCACTGAAATGTTTGATTACTGCCCGTGATACCGATTCCGCGCAGTTATAACCGGATTGAAAAAACGTAGCTGCATCTTGCTCTACTGTGGCGTCTTGCATCCAATACTCCTCAGATTAATACGTGTATTTTAATTCGGGTCGTTAAAATTACCATGAAAAATTCAGAGCCAATTCCGGATCTGGTCAGATATACTCTTTGATCACGTTGCCCAGAATGCGAATACCTTCCCGAATCGTATCGGCGTCGCACATGGAAAAATTCAGGCGCATGGTTTCTAGGCCTTCACCGGCACATGTGAAAAAATATTTACCGGGGACGTACGCAACTTTCTGTTCAATGGCCTTGTGATAACAGGCTTCGGCATCAAATCCTTTCGGGCCTTCCACCCAGATGAACATACCACCATCGGGTTTGGACCAGTTGAAATTATCCGGGAAATACTGGTCCAGTGCTTCGAGAATCGCTTCCTGTTTTGGCTGGTATAGGGCAATGATTTTTTTAATTTGCTTGTCCAGATAACCACCCGCCAGGTATTCCGCAGCAATGGCTTGTGTGTAAGTGCTGGTATGCAGATCGACACCCTGCTTTGCCCGAATTAGCCAGGTTTTCAGCTCCGGCGGAGCAACATAAAAGCCGGTCCGAAAGCCGGGTGCAAGGATTTTGGAAACGGTGCTGGTGTAAATCACGTTATTTGGAGCCAGCGCTTTCAGCGGAGTGATCGGTTCGCCCCGGTAACGCAGGTCGCTGTAGGGATCATCCTCGATCAGCAGAATTTCATATTTCTGAATGATGTCGGCGATTTTATGACGACGATCCAGGGACAGTGTCCTTCCGGTCGGATTCTGGAAAGTGGGAATCAGGTAGACTAATTTGATACCGAACATTTTGATAACATCTTCCATGTGCTCGGGAATAACACCGTTGTCGTCGGTTTTGATACAGACATATTCAGGACCATATGAATTAAATGCCTGTAGTGCGCCGACATAGGTGGGAGCCTCGACCGCAATTTTTTGTCCCTGGTCAATAAACACTTTTCCGATACCATCCAGCAGCCCCTGTGATCCGCTGGTAATGCAAACATCGTCGGCGGTAGCGTTAATCTCTTTTTTCTTTAAATAGTGTGCCAATGCTTCTCGTAAGGCCGGAAAACCCTCGGTGGCGCTGTATTGAAAGGCTTTTGAACCATATTTTTTAATGACGACCGCTGAAAGTTCCCCGATAATTTCCAGTGGGAAACTGTCAGGTGAAGGAAGTCCGCCGGCGAGTGAGATCATCCCTGGCTGGGAGACGACTTTTAGAATTTCGCGAATGACGCTGGCTTTGATATTCTGGGTACGACTGGCAAGAAACTGTTGATAATCCATGTAAGTACTCCTGATTAAAGTTTAAAAGACTGTCGCCGCAATATGCTCTGCTGAAAGCCGTTGCCGGATATGATTCAATTCGGTCAGGCCGAGGCTTTCAATTGTCGGGGCCGGGTAACCGCGATCCAAGGTATAAATTTGAACCTTCTGCGGCTTAATTTCAACGATTTTATCCACCCAGTCGAGGATTGATCTGGGGGAGTAATTTCCGTCTTTTCCACCGGTGAATAGCGCCTGGATAGTGACATCACTCAAAGATGACAGTCCTTTTACGATCCGGTCAAATTCAACGGACGGATGGGGACGATTGTAGATTTCAAAAGTGGCCGCGTTACCAGCGTCCAGCTTCATAATCCGGTCATCCAGTTTTTTTAGCGCTACCCGAACGGATTCTCTGACCACGGTTGTGGAATTTGACAGGACTGCCACCCTGGCATTGGGCGCCAGGGAATCACGGACTTGTTTGACTTCTTCCACAATGCTGCCGAATTCCGGGTGCAGGGTTGGTTCTCCATTTCCGGAAAAGGTGATATAATCCGGTGGCA
>CAZAKB010000146.1:3232-7057 GCA_964485475.1 uncultured bacterium | reverse complement strand
TTAATTAAAAGACTATTTCCTCGATCACAGTAAAATCAGTTTTTCCGGCTCATCAACCGCAACGATCACTTCCCGCAATATGAATCCCGGATTACGGTGCAACACTTGGGTCCGCCGCTCATGAGTAGCTCCCAGAGAATACCGCTAGCCACAATGAGAAGTCGTTGATTTTTCATAATGCTTAAAGATAGTAACTACGGGGCGAATGAGTCAATGACTTTGTTCTTACAGAGATCCAGCTGGGGCCAGCGGATCTTCAACTGGGAATCCACCGGGATTTTTGAAACCTACAATTATCAGCATGAAACCAATGCCCATAACTTCTTTAATCCCCTGTTCAAGTTCATTTACCCAATGGTGGGCATGAGTTCATTCGTGGTTCTGTTTATTTTCTGGTTTTTTGGCAATGACCGGAAAAATCATCTGTTTCATCTCTTTTTTCCCCATCAAAGCCTGTTTTTTCTGGCCTTTGTCATGGCCTGTGCCAGTTTTTATGGACACAGTGAAATTTATGAGGAGCTGCTGGCCATCTTTGTTCTGCTATACAGCATCCGAATATACACATGCCTGCGGTTTCCCGTGGCGGATACCCATTCAGAAGCGAATGCGATCGGCAACGCGAGCTGAAGAGATATTTGACTAATGTGATTGCGTAATGAGAATTTACTTGGAAGACCTTCCAGCCATTGTTGGTCAAGTCTATAAAGAACTTGTCCTAATCAATCGGAAATGGATTGTTGGAAATAATCCACAAACTGAATCACTTTCTGACGATCCCTGGAATCAAAGAGAAATGGTTCGACGTCCTGTGCCAATTTGGACATATCAAGGGCATGACATTCCTGAAGGATAGTGGTCTTCAAACTAGTCTCATCAGAAATCCCAAACACCTTTTGCAAATAGTTAAAATCAGGCTGGATCCCCCTACCCATAAGGAAAACCACGTCATAAAAATCCCGCCCCATTTTACGAGGTCTGGTAAGAATCGCCGCGTACTTCTGGGCCAGCAGAAGCCGTATAGGTACGGTCAGAATTGTTGAAAACACCTCAAAGCGGTTAAGAATAAAACGTTCTGGCGAATACTCAAATGGCTGATGTTCGGCATCCAGTCGAATTGTAATTTTTTCTTCTTTATAACCGGAAAGCCCCTCTTTAAAGAGCAACCCTGGAAATTTGATATAAGCGTGCCAGGCCCCCCGTGTCACATGCTTTAGTTCAGTTTCATATCCTTCCATTTGAAACATTTTCTGAACATCATCGGCTATTTTCCGTAATTGTAATTCATCCAGACCTCGATTGTCAAAATCCAGATCCTCCGAAAATCGTCGGTTTCCATGAACAATCCGCAGGGCTGTCCCGCCCAAAAAAAATAATGAGCCACCCAATGGATGATTACTGATAAAATCCAATATACGGACTTGCAGATATTCCCGCATCAGTAAAGCGGAATGAGCATGAAGTTCCTCTGGATAAAAAGATTTAATCTCATTGAAACTAAGCATCTAAAAGCTCCTTTAACAGATTCAGACGATGGGATAATATGGGGGAAGCAATGACTTTTTCATAATGGTCCATGGTCTTTCGGCTGATCTGTTCATTAATTGCAAATGTATTCCAACGCAAACTTAAGAGATCATCGATACCCTGGATCTCACTATGCAGGTAAAGATAGTCAATCAAGGCCTTTTCTGGCTCTGCCACAGACAGATTCTGCAGCTTCCGTGATATTAGTCTATATCCAAAAAAGAGTTCTTTTTTAATATGACGGTAAACAAATATAGCTCTTGGCGTCTCGAAACGCTGAGATTTCCGAGTTGAACAGGAAATCATCTGGAAAACTGCCTCAGGGATAAATCCATACCAAGCCAAGGCTGATTCCAGGGATATATAGGAAGGCTTGTACAGTTGGTTAGCTAAGTAGTAGCGGAATTTTTCCTCATCTGGGTGGTCGGAAAAACAATAATGACTGTTTCTGAGTTTTTGGATATAACCTTTCGCTTGCCATTCAACCAATCGGCGTCGGTCAAAGCCGGGAAAATACTTCATTATTTCCCTGGTGGAAAAACAGGGGAAAGCATTTAAAGTCCGGGCAAATTCAAGGTAATTCATTCTATTTATTTCCATTTGTTGTTAATAATAACAATAAATAGAAACATTTACAAGATTTAATTGGACTATCATTGACAGAAGGGTAGCTTAGAAACGAGAGGATAATAATTAATTAAGTAAACCGTTCAGGGTAACATCCGTCGTAAAACTGCTACCAGCCGCTCGGCGGTGTGGCCGTCCCAGTATTCGGGAATTTTGCCTTTTTTAACATCGCCATCGAGAATGGCCACGGTACGGGTCAGAATCTTTTGGGGATCGGAACCTACCAGTTCATTGGTACCTTCCCAGATTGTCACCGGCCGTTCGGTATTTTCACGCAATGTCAGGCAGGGTACGCCCAAAACTGTCGTCTCTTCCTGCAAACCACCGCTGTCGGTGAGCACCAGTCGGGCGTCTTTCTGCAGTTTCATGAAGTCGTGGTAACCAAGGGGTTCGGTGATTTTCAGATTGGGCAGTTCCAGGTAATGGCCCAGGCCAAATTCCTGCAACATCTTGCGGGTGCGGGGATGCATGGGAAAGACAATAGGTATGCGCTGCTGAATCGTTTCCAGGGTTTCGAAAAGCCCCTTGAAAATCTCATCCTGGTCCACATTGGAGGGCCGGTGCAGGGTGATCAGGATATAATTACCCGGAGTGACACCCAGCTCCTGCTGAATCCGGCGCTGTTCCACTTTGGGCATATAGTAATGCAGGGAGTCGATCATGGTGTTGCCGACAAAGAAAATTTTCTCTTTAGCAATTCCCTCGGCCAGCAGGTTGGCATCGGCGTCCCGGCTTGTGGTGAATATGTAATCGGCAATATTGTCCGTCACGATGCGATTGATCTCTTCGGGCATGTTCCAATCCCGGGAGCGCAGTCCGCCTTCGATATGACCAACCTTGATATGCAGTTTGACTGCCACCAGCGAGCAGGCGACTGTAGAGTTCACATCACCAGCCACCAGCACCAGCTCCGGCAGATCATCAAGAATGGCCTTTTCGTATTCGATCATGATCTTGCCGGTCTGCTCGCCGTGGCGACCGGAACCAACCCCGAGATAAATATGGGGTTTGGGCAGTTCAAGTTCCCGGAAAAAGATATCCGACATTTTCTCGTCGTAATGCTGACCCGTATGCACGAGACGACAGATAAATTCATCAGGATATTTCAGCAGTTCCCGGTAAATGGGGGCCGCTTTCATATAGTTGGGCCGGGCGCCCACAATCAGATCAATTTTCATGTAAATTCCTTTTTACCACTAAGACTCTAAGACACAAAGATGTATTTTGAAAACGCGGGAAAATATACGGATAATTTTGCAGAATGGGAATCGAGAATGGTATATGTCGTTCTATTTAAGCAGCAGTACCTTGCAGACCTTGCGGATATTTTTCCTATATTTAATCATCAGGCTTCGGTTATTCGGTAACCGGCAATCCCGTTTCAGGGTCAAATTCGGGCACTTTATCAGTCGTGTACGGGGCTATGGGCAGACCGGTTTCCGGATCGAATTTCGGGATTTCATCGGCCGGTTTTTGTTCTTCGAGATTGAATCCGGTTTCAGGATCGAAGATAAAACCACCGGGTTTGTAGGCGGGAGTCTTGACTTTTTTTGATTTATTGAAACTGTTAAAACCAAAACTAAAAGCCATCATAATTTTGGTGTCCTGTACGTTTGTTCCCCTTAAATAGCTTCTGACCAATGATACATCCCATTGGCGTTGTACGGAATGACG
>CAZAKB010000146.1:0-3132 GCA_964485475.1 uncultured bacterium | reverse complement strand
ACATTATCCACATCTCGGGTCCGGTTTGAATTATCAGCCCAGATTTTTGAAATAAATTTCAGGTTTTTCCGGAGATCGTATTCAAACGCCATCCAGACCCGAAAAGGGATTTTAAACTGCGAGTCTTTACTCCAGCTATAGCCGCTCTGCAACTCCGGTTTAATTTGATTAAAACTATTTGTTTTAATCCCCAGCGTCCAGCCGGATTTACCCCGGCCGCTTTCCAGACTCTTTCGTTTAGAAATGACAAAGTATAATTCTGAATAGACATCAGTGCTATTCTTATCCATTAGAACATCATCAGTTAAATTTATTCCGCCAAGTTCATTGATTGCAGTACCAGTACTATCCATAATGGTATGAGAATATTTAGCCGCCAGGGATGATAAGGGATAGGCTCTGTGAATACCCAGCCCGATGGTGGCAGCCGTTTCATTGCTACCCGTCTGGCGATGAAACAACCTGATTTTGGGGTAAATGTTGAGATCACCGGAGAATCCCGACCCGAATTTTGTCGTCAACATAAAATTGTTCGAAAATCCATATCCCATGGACAAACCGCTCACGTAAAAGGTCTGTTCCTCAAGCAAAAATGCCGTCGGATCCATCATGATCGAGATGAGTTGAGCTTCACCACGGAAAAAGCGTCTGACATCCTCGGTCATGGGAATCAGTTTCCCACCGTGATACCGATCAAAATCCCGAATATCCCGTTTACTGATACAGACATCCCCGTAATTTGAACGGATTGTTATATCCTCCGGAGTCTCATTGATAACAGGTCCCGAATAACGGGTTCCGTCTTTTTTACTAACTTTGACGACTTCGTCCAGAATATCACTTTTGGGAATAAACAACAAACCATCAACGGTCTCAATCTGGCAGATATCATCCTCAACTTTAATAATTTTCCCCTCAATAATATTATTATCAACAAGATGAAATCGCTTGGACATACCCACTTCGAGAATGGTAGCTATAGCAGGCAATACCACGGTCTCTTCTTCGTTCGCCACTGTTCGTACAATGTCTGCGGGACTGGGTGGATTTTGGCCTTGAAACAGTTTAATCAGTTCGATTCCTTCGGTCTTGTTTAATTCAGTCATCTGTTTTCCGTAGCGCTGAAGTAAATATTGTTCCAGCTGCTGTTCGATAAATCCGTTACGTTCTGCCAGAATTTTTAATGCATTCATCTGCCCTTCGCTAATGACATCAAACTGAGCAGACAAGAAAATAACGGATACGAGTAGCAATGTGAACGTTTTTAACATTTTCATGATTATCCCTCACTAATAAACTATTTATTGATGACTACCGCCTTCTTAAAAAGGTGTTTTTTTACCCGATTTATTCGTTGAGGCGCGGCAATCGCTCAAAATTTAAATCCACTCCCTTTATATCGGATAACATCTATGGTGTTGTACCGTAATCACTATCTATTTAAGATTACTGATCTTAAAAGTCAAATCCAAGCTCTCTTTATCTATCGGCACTCAGTGCAATCAACAGGGTCCGGTGTATCTGATATTCAACCGCAATACTCAAACAGCCGGTAGTCCGGGCAACGCCATGCGACTGAATAAGCGATTCATTCCGGCACCCTTATTCTGACAATTCCTGAGTAATTTTAGCCACGCTGGTGACGAAGGCAAAGCCGAACGCCAGGTTGAGCAGGCTGGCCAGGTGCATTTCTTCATTGATACTGCCGGTCCCATCGGCGGGGAAAAAGACCCGGTAGTCCCGGTAATAGGCGTCCCGGGCCGTGGATTCACAACACATATTCGTCATGATGCCGGAAATGATCAGGTCTTCGATCTTCAGACACCTCAGCACGGTTTCCAGATCCGTATTGTAGAACGCCGAATAGCGGTGTTTAAGGATGACTTTTTCGCCGGGCAGCGGGGCAATATCCCGGTGAATTTCACTTTCAGGACTACCTTCAATACACATCCCTTCCCACCACCAGGCCATAATCCCGCTGTCCAGGTGATCGGGATGATGCCCATGCCGGGTATAAATGACCGGACGACCAGCGATTCTGAAAGCGGCGATTAGTGTATGCAGATTCGGCAGAATGGCCAGTCCGCCACAGGTAAAAGACGGCGATACCGGATCCAGGAAAAAATCCTGCATGTCCACCACAAGCAGAGCACTTTTATCCCGCTGCAGTCGCATAGCATGCTGATTGAACGGGGCGATTTGGGCGAGCCATTTTTCGGTCTTTGCGTCAATGGATTCGGTCGTTACATAGGGTTGCATGCTGATGTTTTCCTCTCGTGTTAATTCATCAAATGATGAGATTTATTGTATTTGCTCCTGTAAATCTGCACGGGGGAAATGTGGATCCGGTAAAAGGTGTGTAACAGTTTGATCAGATGTCGGCAATCTTATATATTTCGTCCCCGATCCAGATCATATTAAAGTGTAGGAGAGAGTCAATCTCACGGATACCGGTCGGAGTGATCTCGCTGATTTCGGGAAAATACTTGACCGCCAGGCGTTTCAATTCGTCATGGATCATTTTATGGAAACGTTCTGCATAATCCTGGCTGATTTCTTCATCCCGGCTAAATTCATAGAAATCCCGGCGTTGCGCGGGAGTCAACGGTGCCGAATTCATTTTTTCCATTTCCCGGACATTTTCCAGTACTCTCTCTTCCGAATACAATTTATACTCAATTTTCTCGTACCACAGTTTCCGTCCTTTCGGGCGATCGGAATCGTAAAATTCGACAGTGTAATCGTACAGGTCGTCAAACATTTGATCTATTAATAATTCGATGTCTTTATTGGTCATGATAAGAAGGCGAAGATCCAAGGGAGCAATTTGCATCTTAAAAAACAGTTCCGGGCGTTCGACCTTTTGGAACAGGTAAGCCACAACTACTCCGGAGAGCGATCTTTTGACATCCCGGATGTACCTGACTTTGATCCTTTCGATATATTTCCAATGTTTCTCCTGTTCGTCATAAAATTTAAAGTATGCTTGCCATTCTTCATAAGGATCGTCAGTCATTCGACACCTCCTTGTAAACCATTATCCGCATATAAAAATACAATTAGCACGGTTAATATGGAATAATAAAAATCCCGGCATAGAAACCGGCTCCATCCCGGTCTTCCGGAGGAAAA
>CAZAKB010000145.1:0-7090 GCA_964485475.1 uncultured bacterium | reverse complement strand
GGAATTGAATTCGTCAGCAGTTTTAATAATCCAACGGTCATTATTGGATCTAACATGATTCAGGATACTGCAGAGCCGAACCGTTGGTCTTTACAGACTCCTATAAAAATCGGTACAGCAGGAAAATTGATTGGTGTCCGGTTTGTGGCTATTGATAATTCCCAAAACCAGACGACCAGTACAATATTTTCCATCAAAATAAAACAGAATCCCGATCTTGCAGCATTGAGTATTTCACAAGGCGGTATAACGTTCCCCGAGTTGTCCGTCGAAGTAAATTATAATGGTGACGACACAGTTCAGACTGATATCATTGCTTATAAAATACACAACGGCACAGAATTACTTTTTAACACCACCGAGATACAGCTGTTGCCCAATCGTAAAAGCATGTATTCCATTCCTGGAATATTGGGTTCAGACTGGCAAAAATTCAAAGTTGTACTGGATCCAGAAAATGAAATCAATGAACTAAATGAATCGAATAATACAATAATTGATTCCCTTTATATCAATACTTTTCCGGTATTGCCAGCGACCGGCACCAGCCTGAACGGCACAACTAACGACACAATAACATTTGATCAGTATTCTATTTTAATTGGCCCAAACAGCATAAACGATTCAACTGTACTAACTATTACCCGGAAAACCATTTCACAAAACCCAAATCAGCCGCAATTTTCAATTCAGAGCAGCGCGCCCGGAGGATTGCTCGAAAGCATTGATATTTCGCTGCCTAACGTTCCTGATACTCTGCTGAAACCTTTGCAGGTAGAGATATTTGTTTCGGATACAACAGAAACCGATGTGTCTATTGGACGCTGGAATCCTTATCTGAAAATATGGATAAAGCAATTCACCCAGTACAAGCGAACGAGTTATATTACCGAGTCATCTTATTCCGGACAGTTCACGTTAATCAAATCTCAGGACACCGAACCACCTCGTCTTGAGTTGAGCCTGGATGGACAGCAATTTTTTCAAAATTCCTACGTCTCCAGGAAACCAAACATTTCCATTATCGCCGAAGACCAAAACGGCGTTTCCTTTGACAAAACAGGACTAAATGTTTTTCTGGATGGAACCGCTATCAATTTTTCCGATCTGAATATTCCGGATACATTAGCAAATGGTAATTATGTCTCTGCCCAGTTTCGTCCCGAGTTGGAATACGGCGACCATGACATCGAAGTCACGATTAAAGATGCCACAGGCAACAGTACTGTCGATCAGATCGTCTTTACTGTCAGTGACGAATTGAAACTGATCGATTACGGGAATTATCCAAACCCATTCAAAGACCGGACCGTGTTTATTTATGAACTGACCCAAAGGGTTGATGATTTTAAAATTAAAATATATACGACATCCGGGCGACTCATTAAAATCCTGGAAGAATCAACGATTTACAGCACCGGACTCGATATGAATGAAGGCGGTTATCACGAAGTACTCTGGAATGGCCTGGATGAAGACGGCAACTTTGTCGCTAATGGTGTTTATTTTTATAAAATGATTGCTAAGAACAGAAGTAAAACCGTGACAAAAATCGGAAAAACAGCCAAAGCACGCTAATGATATTATTTCGAATCATATTATCAATTGTAATGTTATTTTCGCTGGTCTTCGGCGGTGAATACGCCGATGCTTTTCTAGAAAATGGCGTTAGCGCCCGTGCCCAGGCAATGGGCAACAGCCTTGGCGCATTGGATCTGAGCATTACGTCCTTTATCAGCAATCCATCCGGAATTGGTTATATCCGCAGCCCACAGGTCGGTCTGATGTACACATCCCAATTTGGGCTAGCGAATCATAACTATGCCGGTTTTGCAGCACCAATTGCTAAAAATTCTGCGGCATCATTAAATTGGATTCGCTACAGCGTCGATGATATACCAATCCGTCCCGACATATTACGCCAGGTAACCGATCCAGAAACCCGTCGAGATTCGGTTCTGGCATTAAATGATTATCCTTTTGATTCATTCAACGATCTCGAGCAGGCGGTTTATCTAAGTCTTGGTCATTTTATCTCCAGATCGATCAGTCTTGGTTGGCGCTATTCGCGGTTTACTCTGGAAATTCCACTGGGTGTCAACTTTAAATTCATTCATAAAAAACTCTACAATGTCGAGGGATACGGACTGGGTATCGACCTTGGTGGACGACTTCGGGTTAGTGGCGCGGAAGTATTTGAACTATCTAAAATGGGACAAATCAGTATCGGCTTTGCGCTGCGTGATGTGACCGGTACAATCATTTACTGGAACACAAAGCGTCAGGACGAAATACAAATTAACCCGGTATTGTCCTTCGGTTATGAACATGCAATCACTGCTTATGATATTCTGCTGAATTTTGGCATTGAAAAGGAATATCGTTATGATGATAAAAACCGGTATGGTTTGGAATGTATAATAAAAAACCGGTTGAATATTCGAGCCGGCTTAATTAATTCTGGTTTAACAACGGGATTAGGTTTAAATTTTAAGGTTATGAATCGAATTATTTACATTGATTATTCATTTTTAAACCACGATCTCGGGGCAACCCACCGAATCGGAAGTGTCATAGAATTTTGATAAAGCGTATACTGGTTCCACAAATTCTATTTATCCTGATGATTGTCCTGTTTATTGGATGTGGTGAAAGTATCGAAGATCCTGATGCTCCATCTGCACCTATTTGGGTAGCAAAATCTGATCCGACTGATCCGATCGCCCATGGCATTCGTCCATATAATGACGGCAACGGCATTGTACTGGAATGGCATCCGAATCTGGAAGACGATATATCAGGCTATAAACTTTATAAAACTGAAGCAAATATTGATAATAAATTTATATTGGCCGTGGATATAAACGCCTTTTCATTAAGCGGCGCGGATACATTTTTCGTGGATGATTCGGTAAAATACAATGTCAATTATTATTACTACCTGAAAGCCTATGATCAAGCCGGGAATAAAAGCAATCCTTCCGACACAGTTCAGTATTCGGTAATTAATAAGGTCGAACCACTGAATCCAAGCGGAACCCTGAGCGCCCAACCGACAGTTTTTGAATGGTATGATTATTCCAGTGCATCATCAGAATATGTCATATATTTGGAGACTTTTTATCCACGAAATGGCATTTGGATTTCTCGCTTCTCTAAGCCAAATTACGGTGATTTTTCTCAGTCGAAATCATTTAACTTTGATGGATCATCGGAGATCACAACATTGTTACTTGGACAAACATATCGATGGTGTATCAAAGCAATTGCATTTGTTGATCCCTATACCAATATCGATATAAGTGGTTCAATTTCGAACTGGGCTTATTTTACGATTCAATAAAAGGAGAAACTCATGAAGCGTTTCTATATAATATTACTAGTGTTATTGAGTATTGGAATGAGTTTCGCCCAGGAATCTGTGCGAACTCAGACGTCCACAACCGGGCGATTTTCCGATCGGCCATCGGCCTCACGATACATTTTATCTACTACCAGCGATGCTCTGTTGATGACGGTTAAAGTTTGGGGCGAAGTCCAGAAACCCGGACTTTATGATATTCCCATCGGAACTGACCTGGTCGAGTTGATCTCATCTGCGGGCGGCCCCAAAGATACCGCCCAACTTTCAAAGATAAAAATTATCCACGGATCAAAACAGGATCAGCAAGGGTATGTGACCAAAATTAATGTAAAAGAATTTTTAGAAACCGGGGATAACACGCTTATTCCCGAAATAAAACCAAATGACACGATCATTGTCCCAATGAAACCATCCCAGTACATCAGGGTTTCCATGTCCTGGACGCAGCAATTAATGGCCCTTGTATCTGCTTATGCACTTGCAGATTATTATATAAATCGACCTTAATTATAAATATTTGATCAGAGAAGGAGCAATAAAACATGATTGATTCGATTGACGTACAAATTCTGGATATCCTGCAGAAAGACGGCAGAATACAACGAAATCGCATTGCGGAAAAAGTCGGGCTCACTATCCCGGCGGTCAGTGAACGCATGCGCAAACTGGAGAAAAAAGGAATTATTGACGGTTACCATGCTAAAGTCAACCATTCTGCAATCGGTAAAGATGTTACCGCTTTTGTTTTTGTGATAACATCACCTTCTAAAAATTATGATGAATTCATCCGACATACCCGCGAAGAAAATGATGTTATTGAATGTCATTCCATCACCGGTGAAGGTTCTCATCTGCTCAAAATCCAAACTGATAATACTTCCACACTTGAAAAACTCCTTTCGGAAATTCAGTCATGGCCGGGTGTTTTACAGACCAGAACCTACATTGTTTTATCCAGCTACAAGGAATTTTCACCATTAAAACCATCAAACCAAATCGTTAAGAAATAAGAATATATTTAACTATGTTAAACGATCTACAATCAGAACTTGAAATAATGAATACCCGCCTGAACGAACTTCGGAGGTATCTTTGACGTTGAAAACAAACAACATCAATTAAAAGAATTACAAAATAAAACTGCTTCCAGCAATTTTTGGGATTATCGGGAAGATGCTCAGACTGTCCTGCAGCAAATCAGTATTATCGAAGCAGTTTTAAATCAGTATCAAAGCGTCATGAAATCCTATTCGGATGCCAGCGAACTTGTCGAACTGCTTGACATTGAAAATGACGAGTCCATGTTGCCGGAACTTGAGACAATTGTGCAGGATTTAAATAAAAAACTGGATAAAATCGAATTGCAGGCCATGCTCAGTTCCGAAGATGATCCAAAAAACGCCATTATGACAATTCATCCCGGTGCTGGTGGAACCGAATCTCAGGATTGGGCGGAAATGCTCATGCGCATGTACCTGCGCTGGATGGAGCGATCCGGAATGGAATCAAAAATCATTGACCTTGTCAATGGTGACGAAGCGGGTATCAAGGACGTCTCAATCGAGGTGAAAGGCGTTTTTGCATACGGCTATCTCAAGTCCGAAGCCGGCATCCACCGACTTGTTCGGATTTCACCCTTTGATGCCAATCACCGGCGACATACCTCCTTCGCTTCAGTTTTTGTTTATCCTGAAGTCGAGGAAGATATTGAAGTCGATATCAACACAGACGATCTCCGGATTGATACCTTCCGGGCCAGTGGCGCCGGCGGTCAGCATGTCAACAAAACCGATTCAGCAATTCGCATCACTCATATTCCGAGCGGAATTGTCGTCCAGTGTCAGAATGAGCGTTCACAATTCAAAAACAAAGCCTCGGCGATGAAAATTTTACGGGCCCGATTATATCAATTAAAAAAAGAAGAACAGGACAAAGAGAAATCGGAAATCGAGAAAAATAAAAAGGATATTTCCTGGGGCAACCAGATCCGGTCCTATGTATTTCAACCTTATACGATGGTCAAGGATCATCGTACCAAACATGAAAACACCAACATTCAGGCCGTAATGGACGGCGATATTGATGAATTTTTACGTCAATATTTGCTCTGGAATATAAAATAGGAGTTTAAAACCGTTGAGTAACGAAGAACAACATATCGGAAAATCACTGGCGGAAATTCTAGCCATTCGTAAAGAAAAGGTCCAGAAAATTCGTGAGTTGGGTATTGAACCCTTTGCCTACGAATTTTCAAAAACCCATTCCTGCAGCGAAATAATTGATCATTATGAAGAGTTAAAGGAAACCATCGCTGTCCGTATTGCCGGTCGACTTATGACTATCCGTAGAATGGGTAAAGCCAGTTTTTGCCATATTCAGGACGAGAAGACAAAACTTCAGGTCTATTTTCAGGAAAATAAAATCGGCAATGATAATTATGAACTTTTCAAACTATTGGATATCGGTGATATTATCGGAGCCGTTGGAACAGTAACAAAGACTCGCACTGGCGAGATTACCATCTTTGCCGAAGAATTGCATTTGTTGTCAAAGAACGTTCGCCCAATTCCGGTGGTAAAAGAAAAAGACGGTGAGGTTTTCGATGCATTTAGCAACAAAGAACAACGGTATCGTCAGCGTTACCTTGATCTGATCGTAAATCCCGAAGTTAAAGAAACATTCATCCTGCGAAGCAAGATCATTCAGTGGTGCCGTGATTTTCTGAATGAGCGAGGTTTTATTGAAGTGGAGACCCCCACCTTGCAACCGATTTATGGCGGTGCGTCGGCCCGTCCGTTCAAGACATTCTACAATGCACTGAACCAGGATTTTTTCCTCCGAATTGCCGATGAATTGTACCTGAAACGTCTGATTATCGGTGGTTTTGAAAAAGTGTATGAAATTGCGAAAAATTTTCGTAATGAAGGCGTCGATCGCAATCATAATCCCGAATTCACCGCCCTGGAATATTATCAGCAATATGTAGACTATAACTTTTTAATGAATGAGGTCGAGGCGATTTTTAAAACAATCGCTGAGAAAATTGGAAAATCTTCATTTGAGTTTGCTGAATTCACAATTGACTTCACACAGCCATTTCAACGACGATCAATGTTCGACCTCCTGAAAGAGTATGTTGGCATTGATATTTATGGACTGCCCGAAGAACAGCTGCGAGAACTCTGCATCGAAAAAGGATTTGAAATCGATAAATCGGTGGGTTACGGAAAACTGATCGAATTGCTGTTTGACCATTATGTTGAAGGCAAACTGATTCAGCCAACCTTTGTGACCGATTACCCAAAAGCTATTTCACCATTGGCAAAAACCAGCCGCGATGGCAAAGAAGATATTGTCGAACGCTTTGAACTGTACATCGCCGGGCAGGAATTTGCCAATGCTTTCAGCGAATTAAACGATCCATTTGATCAGCGGGAGCGTCTGGAAGGTCAAAGCCGCCTGCGTGAAGCCGGAGACGAAGAAGCCCAGACTATGGATGAGGATTTTGTAACAGCCATGGAATACGGCATGCCCCCAACCGGTGGCGTCGGTATCGGTATTGATCGGCTGGTAATGCTGTTTACCAATCAGCGTTACATAAAAGACGTCATCTTGTTTCCCCAACTTCGGTCATAGAAACACATATCGATATGTCATTTCCGGTTTTCATCGCCAAACGTCATCTGTTCAACCGCCATAAAATCGGTTATATATCCTTTATCAGCA
>CAZAKB010000144.1:0-7216 GCA_964485475.1 uncultured bacterium | reverse complement strand
TATTGAATTCACTAATAAACCGTTTTATCCCACCGACAATGATATTGTCACCCAGGTAAAACACAAACGGTTCACTTCCCAAAAACGGTTCTGCAATACGTACACAATCAGCCAATCCTGATGGATTTTCCTGGGGAATATAGGTAATCGAAATCCCCATCTGCCGCCCGTCACCATAAACACGACTCACCTCGGTACTGTCTTTATTGGTGATAATTCCTACCTCGCGAATGCCGGCCTCTTTGACATATTCCAGAGCGTAATTTAAAATTGGTTTATTGGCAATCGGGATGAGATGCTTATTCTGGGTATGGGTAATCGGTCGTAACCGGGTTCCATGTCCACCGGCTGTGATCAGTGCTTTCATACTTAATTCCCTTTTTGTGAATTTTTTAACTTTGGTTTTGCCTCCTGCGCAATATAGACAGGTTTCCTCTCAAATAAATTATTGGAAAGATATTTGTGAATGATACTGGAAACCAGTGTTTGATAGGGCAAACCTTCTTCGGCGGCTCGGATTTTTAGTGCGTTCAGGTCTTTCTCCGATATTCTAATATTCATCCTCTGATTTTTAATATAAGTATTTTTAGCGTATTCTTTTGACTTTACTATCTCATCATTAAGATTTTCAACGGATTGCCATTCTCCTCTTTCAACGGATTCGGATAGCATCTGTTCTTCTCTATCTAATTCAACCATCTTTATTCTCCTGATTAAGATAAAATTTTGTGTACTTCCGGCTGGGAAATACGGTTATTAAAAACCTCTCACTGTTTTTATCAACAAAAGGAACTATGTATACATATTCATCTATCTTAACAACATCCATTTTCTGTCCCTTGTATTTTTTTTTATTTGGGTGTTCTATAATATCCAATAACCGGTCATTTTCAATACAAAATACAACTTTTTCGAAAGAGACACCTCTCTCTGCCTTCAATTTTTCATTTTTATCATTGTTCCAATTAAATATTTTCACGGTGTAAAATTTAAAATAACGTGTGCCTTATGTCAATACATTTCACTAATAATGAAATCAAGAGGATTAGCAAGACAAGCAAGAAAAAGTTCAGACCTGATGTAATGCCCCGGTTGTGAGTATGGAAGTATAAGCGTATAGAGGAGTATATGGATTTGGAGCAATGAGATTAAGCGATTACACCTGTCAGGTTTAATCAAATATGCGAACCCGAAGCAGCAAAACCGTTTAAACCTGACAGGTGTAAAACAAACATCCGCATGAACCCCGGGGCTAATCTTATTGGCTCTCATTGCTCTGTGTTGTGACGGAAGATAAAACCGATTCATCAGCAGTTTTTATCGTATTTTACTATAACCGATCGAAATCCCCAGGCTCGACGTCGGAAATCATTGAAAGTGCTTCTTTGTACTTTTTCGGATTTGCTCTCTTTGCACGTAATTCGAGATAATCCTTAGTTGCAAATGCTGATATCTTTTCCGATACTGCGCTTGAAATAAATTGATTAATCGAGATTCCGTCCTTTTTAGCGAACTCTTTTACTCTTTTGTATATAAATTCCGGTAAACGTAAACTTAAAGTGCTCATTTTTATATTTCTCCTATTATCTCTAAAAATTCCTTTGGTGTTAATACTTCTATTCCAAATTTATCCACGCCTTTAAAATCTCTCTTGTTATATGTGATGATATATTTGCTTTGAGATTCTATTGCCAATTCTAAAATATGATCGTCTTTTGGATCTTTTAATTGAGGACGCCATAGAAAAAATATTTTACACTTATTAGAAGTTGCGCAAATCATATCCAAAATCGATTCTATATGCTCTTCACTAATTTTTAGATTATGTAATTCACGCTTTGCAATACTCTCATATTCAAATATTAGCACCGGCGAAATATTTAGTTCATATTTTTCCCGGATAGTTTCAAAAAGCAATTTATAAGAGGCGCCGCGCCTTGATCTCAAGGCTGTGACAAAAACATTTGTGTCGATTACTATCTGATACTTCTTGCTCATATTGGTAGTATATATGATACCATAATAAATGTCAAGAACTTATTGGGCTTCACTCAAATATTTTGAGTATTTCTTATTATTGCAGGGCGGCGCATGAGATACAAGGGTCAACATTTTGTGAGAATTAAGATTTGTCGAATAGCTCACCGAGTATGCGTATGTATGGTGATTATTTCATCACGATCATCTTTCTCATCGCTGAATAATTCCCAGCCATTATCTGGTAAAAATATATTCCTGAACTAAAATCTTTCGCATTCAATTCAACAGAATAATATCCTGCATTTTTTATCTCATTTAATAATGTCTCGACTAATCTCCCATTAATATCATAAATGGCTATTTTTACAAGTGATGATTTGGGTAATTCATAAGAGATAGCTGTTATCGGATTAAAGGGATTGGGGTAGTTTTGATCTAAGGAAAATACCTCAGGTACTCCAGAATATTTAGTATCAATCGAAATATCATTTATTATTGTAGTTATATAATCTTTCTTTATTAAAGTATCTGCGTTAACCGGAGATGAAACTATTAAGCTTACGGTATATATTCCATTGTTCTCATATATATGAATAATTGAATCGGCAAATGAAGTATAAGATGTATCTGTCCCGTCCCCGAAATCCCATGTCCAATTCTCAATATCTCCTGTAGATAAATCTCTGAAAACAACAGTCAATGGCAGAGATCCTTCTATAGGCTCTCCGGTAAAATATGCTGCTGCGGGTTTATAAAACAATAAAACATTGGTAAAAATATCCATACCTTGCCCCGGGATTCTATTATCTACCCATGCTGTATAGATTTTGCCATTACTGAAAACGGTTGATGGATACTGTTGAATCGCTAACTCACCATCAGTGGTCAATATAAAGTTTGATTCTATAGCATCACCAGAACTTTTATACCGCTGGCAGTAAATGTCATAATTTCCATTGCGGTCATCCTCCCAAGCGATCTCAAAATTACCTCTGCTATCCATGCCAATAGTAGGATACTTTTGAGAATTACTTCCGTCATCATCGTTTACCATAAAATTTGAACACAAAGCGTTACCCTTGTTATCAAATCTCGTAGCGTAAATGTCAGCATTCCCGTTGCGGTTATCCACCCAGGCAATTACAAAATTATCTTCCCTGTCAACACCAATGGTTGGAGAAAATTGATAGCTGCTTCCCTCGTCGTCGCTGACCCTAATATTAGAGCCGATGACTACACCCATAATGTCATAACGTTGAGCATATATGTCAGCATTCCCGTTGCGGTTATCCACCCAGGCAATTACAAAATTACTACTGCTATCTAAACCAATTGTTGGATGGTATTGCTCACTGCTACCCCAATCATTGTTCACCCTAAAATTAGAACCCAGAGTTGTGCCATTCTCGTTATACCGCTGGCAGTAAATGTCATAATTCCCATTGCGGTTATCCTCCCAGGCAATTATAAAATTACCCTCCCCGTCAACACCAATAGTAGGATATGTTTGAAATTTGATGTCACCATCGTCGTTCACTAAAAAATTGTAGCCCAAGACTGTACCGTTAGCATCATATCGTTGACAGTATATGTCATAATTCCCATTGCGGTTATCAGTCCAGGCAATCATGAAATTATCCTCCCCGTCCACACCTATGGTTGGACTGGATTGATAGCCGCTACCTATATCATCGTTCACTAAAAAATTAGAGCCCAAGGCTGTACCGTTATCATTATAGCGCTGGCAGTATATGTCAGCATTCCCGTTGCGGTTATCCTGCCAGGCAATTACAAAATTGCCACTGATACCTACACCAATAGTAGGAAGAATTTGATTGCTGCTGCCTACATCATCGTTTACTCTAAAATTAGAGCATAATGCTGTACCACCGGCATTGTACAGTTGGCAGTAAATGTCAGTATTTCCACTACGTCTGTCCTCCCATGCGATAATAAAATTACCTTCCCCATCTACACCTACGGATGGACTGGATTTATATTCGCCACCTATATCATCATTTACTAAATAATTAGAATCCTGGGCTGTCCCATTCTCATCATAACGCTGGCAGTAAATGTCATAATTCCCATTACGCTCATCCTGCCAGGCAATTACAAAATTTCCCTCACCGTCAACACCTATAGTTGGACAAAAGTGCCGGCTATCTCCCTCATCATCATTGACGATAAAATTAGAGCCGAGGGCTGTACATCCGGCATTATATAGCTGGGCGTAAATATCATAGTTTCCATTGCGATAATCATCCCAGACAATCATGAAATTACCATTGACATCAACGACAATCGTTGGACCATTTTGTCTACTACTGCCCTCATCATCGTTGACCATAAAATTAGAACCGAGGGCTGTTCCATCAGCATCATAACGTTGTGCACCAATATCCCAATTCCCGTTGCGATCATCACACCAAGTAATTACAAAATTACCCTCCCCGTCTACACCTATGGATGGACTGGATTGATAGCCGCCACCTACATCATCGTTCACTAAAAAATTAGAGCCCGAGACTGTGCCGCTATTATCATACCGCTGGCAGTAAATATCGTAATTTCCATTGCGGTCATCTTGCCAAGCAATTACAAAATTACCCTCCCCGTCCACACCTATCGTTAGACTGGACTTATATCCGCCACCTATATCATCGTTCACTAAAAAATTAGAGCCCAAAGCTGTACCGTTAGCATCATACCGCTGACAGTAAATGTCATAATTCCAATTGCGCATATCCTGCCAAGCAATTACAAAATTACCCTCCCCGTCCACACCTATAGTTGGACTGGATTGATAGCCGCCACCTGCATCATCATTCACTAAAAAATTAGATCCCAAGGCTGTACCGTTATTATCATATCGCTGGCAGTAAATGTCAGAATTCCCATTGCGGTAATCACGCCAAGCAAGTGTAAATGTGCCATTGGTTGCTACTGCTACATTTGGACTCCAATGATTATCACATCGACCTGTATCTATTTCATTAACCTGAAAATCATCAAGTATTACTCCAATGGTTTGCATTTGAGATCCTGTCAGCGGCATTCCTGAATTATCTCTTTGTTGGTTCAGAGAAAACCTATCTTCATCTTTTATTAGTTCAAATAATCTGTCTATTTCTTCACCATTTCCATCCTTCATTTTCAGGATCTTTTCCAAAAGTTCGGGGTGTTCGGATACTTCATTAGCCAGGATTTCCCTTAGCAATTTTTTTAGTTCTCTCTCAAGTATCGGGTTTTTCCTGAGAATCTGCATGGCTTCGTTTTGCAAGAAAAGATAGTCCCTGCCCACATTACCACCCTCAGTTACGTTTGGCAAATAAACAATGGTAGTGAAAATAGCAAAACAAACAGCTGTTAATAATTTCTTACTCATTTTTAATTCTTTTTTCTTTTATTTTACAACAATGTTTAATGGGCTAACAATCAAGCTCACCTGTGCGCCGCATTGAGGCGCAGGGGAACCGCGGTCAGTTGAAGCGCCATGTTTGCTATTTTGTTAATTACGTTTGTTTTTGAATTCACTATAGGCGGTCCTTTTAGGTTTTCCCCAGCGTAAAAAGACTGGTTTTGCTTCTTTCTTTGTCCGTTCCCAATCATGCTTTAGAAGTAGCGCCAATTTTTCAGACAACTCAATTGGCAGATTTTTATTTTCTTTTTCCAATGCCATATCCCATATCGAATCCAGAATACTTTTATCATCGTTATCTCCTGGATTAAGAATCAACTGAAACTCAACATACAGTTCTCTCAATCGCACTGTGTTTTTCCTTACATATGTATGGATGACATCAAGTGCCTTTGTTCTAATTGTTTCACGCCATAATTGCCTCTGTTGAGTGATATTTTCAATTGCAATTTTTCGTGCCGATGTTCTCAGGGTTATAAGCCCGGCAACCACGCCAGCAACAACAACAGAACTTAAAACTGTGGATAAATCCATGATTCCCTCTTTTATACATTTAACGGTTTAACCTGCACAATATTGTCCTTTCGGGTTTTCCCCATAGACAAAATTATAGACCCATTTTCCGGTTCTTTAATCATTTCTTCAGAGTATAATCATTAATGATTTGATTGTCAAGTTAACGGATTTTCTAAACCTGTCAGGTTTACTGAATTGATCTCATCTGAGGAAAAAGAATCTAATAAATCTAACAGGTTTAAGCGACTTTCCCAACTAAATCTATCCCTGCAGCGCTATCAATTTTCACCTTATAAAACTTCCCAATTTCAAGCGCTTTTTCACTATGGACTCTTACAACGCCATCAATTTCCGGAGCGTCCCAGCGGCTTCTGCCTATATAATACTCCCCGGCATTTTCTTCTATAATTACGTCAATTGTCTGATTTATCTTTGACTCGGCATACTCCCGGGCGATTGCCCACTGAAGCTGCATAATCAAATCCTTACGGCGTTCCTTTTCTGCTTCCGGCACACCATCCCGGAATCTGGCGGCTTTTGTATCCTCTTCCTGAGAATACGTGAAAACGCCCAGACGTTCAAAACGAATTTCTTCAATAAAATCCAGCAGCATATTAAAATCCTCCGGACTTTCCGATGGAAAACCAACCATAACGGATGTTCTCAGCGCAATCTCCGGAACATCTTTTCGCAATTGCAACAGTTTATGCTTGATTCGTTCTACATCATTTCCCCGCTCCATCAATTTCAGAATCCGGGGAGACGCATGTTGAATCGGAATATCGAGATAGGGGCAGAGCTCGGGATATTTTTGGAAAAGCCGGTTGATTTTACCATCCCAGAAATCGGGATTTGTGTACAGCAACCGAACCCAGGGAAAGAGTTTCGCCGACAGCAATTCATCCAACAAGAGATGTAAATCCGTCCCAAGTCCAAGATCCGAACCATAGCGGGTCAGATCCTGGGCAATCAGAATCAACTCCTTGACGCCTTTTTCTTTCAAATAGGATGCTTCTCTCTTGAGACTATCAATCGATCGGCTTTGCTGCTTCCCGCGAATCAGGGGAATCGAACAGAAACTGCATTGATTATCGCACCCTTCGGCAATTTTAAGATAGGCTATATGACCGGGTGTCAGCAGTGAACGAATCCGTTCTACATCATCACAACTTTCCGATGAATTTATGATGCTTTTTACAATGCTGTCTGTAGCATCAACCCCAAAGATTCCATCCGCTTCCGGTAATTCGATACGCAGTTGTTCGGGGTAACGTTGGGAAAGGCATCCGGTAATAATTA
>CAZAKB010000143.1:4593-7250 GCA_964485475.1 uncultured bacterium | reverse complement strand
ACCTATTCGAACTTGTATCCATCGATAAGTCTTTCCACATCGGAAAACAGTCAGAATACCAATATATCGGGAAATAACTGGGATTCCCGATCTAATCTCAGTGCCGGTGTGCGACAGAATATCTACACTCCCGGTCTGTATTCGGATCTTAAGCTGGCCCAAATTAATGAGAAAACATCTCACTTAACTCAAGTCAACCTGAGCGCTCAAATCCGAAGCACTGTTAAAATCACCTACTATAATATCTTAACATCAATGGAATTATTGAACGTCTACCGCGAAAACATCCATAGTGCTGAACAGGATTTGGACCGAATCCGGCAAATGTACAAACTCGGCATCCGAACCAAATCCGATGTGCTCAAGGCCGAAGTCCAGAAAGGTGATTTTGAAAGTTCGCTTCTCAGTGAAGAGACAAACCTGGCATCCCTCAAACGTCAGTTGAATCTGCTCATGGGTAACTCTTCCAGTACAGATTTAACTTTGACAACAATTGATGCGAATTCGATCTCAATTCCCACAATAGAAATTGCGAAATCTGCCCTATTGAAAAATAATCCGGGCTACCTGGCTATGCAACAAAACCGGAAAGCCAATTTAATGAATCTGAAAATCGCCAGGGAGGCATATTTGCCAACGGTTTCTGCCAGCTACTCCTATTCAAAAGCTGAAAATTACATTGGCGGTGATATCGTCGGCTCGAATTCAATTGGAATCAGTGCCAGCATCGGCCTTTTTGACAGCTTTCAAAAAAAGCAAATAATCCAAAAAAGCAAACTGAATGTAAAACGTGCTGAAATCCAGTTAGACGAAAATGCACAGGGATTGCTAAGCGAATTACAGGGATATTATACTGATATAGACTATTACAATCGAATCATTGAACTGCAAGCAAAGAACCTGGAATCGGCTCAAAAGGATTACGAACTTGTTTCGAAACAATATGAAATGGGACTCGGCATAATTCTGGATCAGACCAACGCCCAGTTGTCGGTACTAAAATCCCAGAGCAACCTGGTTAAAGCAAAATATTCCCGAAAAATCATCGAATCTCAGATACTCCGGTTACTGAATACCGATTAAAAATATATAATATCCACATTCAATACAGATCAATATTTATTTGAAATATATCGAGTTTTATTAATAATATTTTTTGTTATAGTCAATTTATATTGCAGCGATTTATTTCAACTGAATTAATTTTGTTTGATTAAAAGTATTTTTTCTACTCATTAATTTTAACAGATAATAATCCTATTTCTCCGGGTGTTACTATTAACGTTTGATTGGAAGGAGAAATTTGTTTATAATCCCCATCACCCTCAGGATCATGATAAACAACCATATTTGTAATTGTTGCGCTGCTAACCGATAAAGATTTAACAGACAATTCAATAAACACCTGGTTCACATTTTCACCATCAATTAAATCGGCTCCATCCGTTAAATCCAAAACAACCCGACTAGTATCTACAATAGGAATTGCTCCTGAATCAGTAAACTCAATTACATAAGGTCCTCTGAATTCAGGTTCATTGCAGGAACCAATCCCACCCGACAGTCGGAGCATATTCCTTTTAGGATGATTGATCCCGACAACTGCATAAAGGGTCGGTATATAATCCTGCAAATCTTCATGATAGTAAATTGTAGGATAATCTGGATTATCAAAACAGGGATCGGTATATGGGTTATCATCGTGATCATATAAACCAAATTCACCTTCAAGAAACATATTATAGGCAACCCAAAGAAAGCCACGTGTGCCTTTTCCGGTACTGTTATAATTTCCCCAATCTTGTCCTTCACTATTTGCAATAAGAAATGCACCGGCATAGGTCTGCCCGTCGCGGTCATCAATATATACCCGCTCATCATCGTAACCGCATATACACAATGAATGTCGCAGCCAGTTCTCTCCCACTTTCTTGTACATCACACCATTACTGGTTCCCGGCCCGCTGGCACTCTCGCCATAAACCGGATAGTTGGCCCGAAACAATCCTCTTGTGACTGCACAACCTCCATCGGCAATGTGCTGTTTGACAATTTCAAGTCCCTCGGCGTTATCAGCCCGAATCTTGTGAAGCAGACCAGGCCGATTCTTCAGGGCTGCGATTCTCGCCTCTTCTCCGGGCCATTCTGCCCAATGTGAATCCATCGAATATTTCGAAACCGGTGCACAGCCCACATATGATAAGAATTCCATGGCATGTTCGGTGCATTCGGCTCCTCTTGTTCCCTGAGAAATCAGCGAGAATAAAAACCGCGGACTGCAGACCACATCCGGATCACCGGTCGAGGCATCCTGGTCATGATCACGTGCCTGTGTATAGGTATTATAGTAGTAGCACGATGACCAACAAGTACAGTCACCGAGCTTTTGCTTGCCGATCGGCGGAAAGTACTTCGTTGTGCTGTTATCAACTGCGGCAGGACGCTTTTGACTTTTTTCAGTATTATCAACAGTCAAATCGCAGGCTGCAATAAATAATATAAGGCAGGCGACGAATACATTAAGGAAAAGTTTATTTAAATAATGTTTCCAATTCATTTTCAATCTCCGAATTTAAGATATTGATTACACGACATTCTGCTTGTTAAACCATGAAACTCGGTTACGCTTCCTTTTGTACAAAAAGGCCGGGAACCCA
>CAZAKB010000143.1:0-4493 GCA_964485475.1 uncultured bacterium | reverse complement strand
AGATGGCAGCCAATTACCTTAAGATCGGGGTGTTTTGCCATGACATTATCACGAGCGGCCATCAGCTGCGCGTGTGTCGGATATTCCGGATGAAGATACAAATAGTATTGTGTATAGGTTTCGAAGTACTCTCTGTCACTATTTATTGTTATGGAATCCGGTGGCAACCAGCAGTTCAGGGGTTCACCGATATGGGCAATCAGCGGTTTGTTCTCAGCCGCTAAAAATTCAAAAATCGGGTCAAACATAGGATCGTCAATCATAATAAACTCACCATCCCCATCGCGGAACGTCATACCGATATCCTTCCACACTTTGACAGCTACAGCTCCGCCATCGAAATCTCTACTTAACTTCTCGATTGTTTTCACCGTCCAATCCGGCGATTCACAGTTTTCCATGGAGAACGTCGTCGTGTAAGCTATGTTATCTGGATAGTGTATTTTTTGATCTATCGCGCAATCCAGGTAAAACTCGATTTCCTCTGAACTGGATGCACCCGTTGTTATAGTCAGAACCTGAAAACCATACTTCAGCGCCTCCTCCATAAATATCGGTTCTTTGGTATCGATATGTACATGAGCATCAATTTTGGGAAATGTTCGAAAATCAGGTTTATTTCCACTGCAGTTTAAAAAACTTCCAATTATAACTGTCACCAATACAAAAGCAATTTTTCTAAATTGTATCACGATATCCTCCAAATATGATTGATTTATTGTGACCAACTCCCTCGAAAAACGTTATACATTTCCAGTAACCACAATAAAAACCAGCCCTAAACCAATAATAAACATTCCAATTCCTGTAGCAAGATGCAGTTTTTTCAGCTTTTCCTGACGCAATCTTTCAACTCTGGCGGTTGTCGTTAATCCATATCCAACAGCAAACGTAATTAGTAAAAAAGGCAGAATGAATACCAGATTATACAGAATCAGCAACAATATGGATTGCACCCTGGTTGCAGAATTGCTCAGCATCCCAATAATAACAATATACGGTCCGGAAGAACAGGGCAGTAAAAAAAGGCTGACTATAAAACCAATTCCGAAAGCACCTGCTACAGACGTCACACCGGATGTAATTTTTTTCACCTTTGGCCGCCATTTTTCCGGCATTTCCAGGCTAAAACCTTTCCCGTACCAGAAGTAGTCTTTAATATTTACGATACCAATCAATATCGCCAGAATTGCAACGACGATATATATTATCCGTTCAAGTCCGGAAATCCGAATAACAGCAAATAGTCCCAATCCCATCAGTAAATATGAAATATACGTCGAGATAGTGAAAGCTATTCCAGCCTTTATTACCTGGCTTCTGTTTTTTCTGGCAACCAGAATCGTTCCCAGCAACAGGGTCAGCACAGCAAACGCACAGGGATTAACCGCATCGACTGCAGCGGCAACAATCACCGCGGGAATAGTAACAGTATTTTTAATATCACTATGTTTATCAAGTATTAATACCGGTGAAAGTTGGTTTTCTCGGATCGCCCTGCGTACAGCGGCTTCTATATCACGAAACGATTCCCGGGTATCCCCTTTAATTAATGTATCACCTATAACCACGACCGGGGTTTTCAACTCGACATTGAAGTGGCTTGCATACCGGTTCAACCGCCTGGCATTTTCCGGTACATGAACTTCAAACGAATCAATCTGCACTGGATAAGCTGCGATAATTCTCTCCCGGAGAAACCTGTCTACCCTGGCGCAATGAGGGCAACCCGTTTCATAGAAAAAGAATAATGATACTTGCTTTGATTCCTGGGACAATAAATTGAAAAATGAAAGACTAATAAGCAGGACCAAGATTAGTATTCGTTGAGACCTGGTAAACATTTATTTAACACCGGTAATAATAAACCGGTCCCCATATTGCTTCTTCCATTCCTCTAAACCGCCAACGATGCTCAGCGCCCGTGAATATCCTTTTTCCTGAAGCTGTAAAGCATATTGATCGCTTAAGACACCGTCATCAGAGTATAGGTATATCATAAAGCTTCTGGGCAATTGCCCTATCCAATCATCTAATTCATCAACGGGGACATGAATTGCACCAACAATATGCCCATTTTTAAATTGTTGAACATCCCGAATGTCTACCAATACAAAAAAATTATAAAATAATTCTCCAATCGGCACCTGATAGGCCGCCGTAGGAAGTATTGTTGCTTTAACGGTTAGAATTATTGGCGGCTTCTCATGATTATTATACCTGACTTTGATTTGGCGAGTCTGGTCTTTACCACCATGACCTAATGTTTCAAATTTAAAAACCAGCCGGGCTGAATCTCCGGCAGCCAGTTCGGATATTTTGGAAACCGCCGTACATCCTCCTTTTGAGAGGTCATGCACAGAAATACCTATTGCCCTTACATTACCGACATTTTTTAATGTAAAAACAGCCTGAGTAGTGACCCCTTCCCTTATCTCCCCAAGATCCCGTATCTCACCATCAGTTACGATCAGAATTGGAAGATCGACCGGCAGACGTTGGTCTTCGTTTCCTTTCTGCATTTTCACTTCAGGAACAGTTTTCTTTTCATCAGCCTCCTTTTGACAGGAGATGAGTGAAAACAATAGAACGGTTACCACCATTAATACAGCAACTAATGAAATAAGTCGTTTCATTAACATTACCCAGCCTTTAACGGGAATAATAATATTTGCAGGGCATTACTTAGTAAATCTGACTTCCCATTGTACCGGATCCTTACGCCCAATACAACTCAGGTGCATCAATCCATCATCTGTAGTGATATAATTTATATCATCGATATTGCCCTTCACATCCACCACATTCATCCCCTCAGGTATGTGGATATACATCGTATAAACATCACCGGGTACTGTTATTGAGGAACCCTTTAATGTTAAATGGGATGAATCCCAATTTAATTTCTTGATACTGAACGCTGAAGTAAGATGCCGGGAAGTTGCCAGTAGTTGGGGTTGCTCACTGCATTTTTTAATAATTAATGCCTTGGTGCCATGGGCTGGAATTGTTGCCGATAGCTTTGATTTGACCTTTCCGAGCAGTTTCCTGCCCCAGAAATCAAATACAAGATAATCTGATTCCGTGTCCAGCCCCAGATCTGCAGATAAATTCAGGCACTTTTCCTTTTCTTCATCTTCCCAGTTGTATAATGCAACCACATCGTATATTCCAGCCGCTGAATTTACCTTTAAATCGAGTGCCCGCGGATATTCCTTTGGTTCCGGACAACAACGCGGCTCACCTCGAAAGGAATATAAATCCATTGCCCGAATCGGCATAGCAGGCATTGTTTGTCTGTATAAGGAAAGTCTTTCGTCTGGCAGTGCCTGGACAAGATCGGGATATTTTGCGGCAAAGTCCGCCCCATATTCATTTGAGAGATGTTTTTGGAGCCTCTCTTTCGTAAAATCGGCAATAAAATCACTGATAATATATGCCTGTCCGCTGAGCGATGCTGTTGTTACAATCGTCTCACCCTCATCCATTGTCAACGGATCCCTAACCATAACCGCATCAGGATCTGACCACCAACAAATACCATTCAGATAACTTGCACCAAATAGAGAATTGAAAAAAGTCTGCATCCCCCCTGACCAATGTTCTTCTCCGTACCAGGATGCAAAATCATCACCACCAGTTCGAGATCCATCATAATAGTCAAATCCTATTCCGATCTCATGCATAGCACATCCGACGATATAATTATCTTTGCCTAAAACGTCTCTCACTGCCGCCTGAGCGCTTCGATAGGCTTCCCGGCTATCCATTTCAGGATTATAGGCATTACTCCGGTTTTCTTCATAATAGTCCATCCAGGTACCCCAGCCGGCGCTCTTTAAATATTCCAATCCCCAGTCATTTACAAATGTTTTAAAAAGAGGCTTCAGATGCTTTTCAATTACCGCAGGATTCGTGAAATCAAGTCTTACTACGGTACTGTCAGCCGAGCAACAACATCTTGAAAGATCTCCATTTTGGTCTTTGAGATAAAAATTATCCGGATATTTTTCCGCCATTGATGGTTTAGCGTAGTTATCGCCATACAGGTTGACCCAAAGTCCCGGTTTTAGTCCACATTCGGTAATATAATGAAACCACCATTTTCCGCCGTTGGGAAATATTGATTTCGTCCATTCAAGCCAATTGGCTTCTTCTCCTCTTGTAAAACAGGCGTCCAGCTGAACATATTCGAGACCATAAGGTCCCAGTTTTTCAGCCAGCGCATCGGTTTCCAAAACCAGATCTTCCTCATCGGGTGCCATATAGTAACAATACCACGTGGACCAGCCTGTTGGAGCAGTTTTAAAGTTATCGAGAGTGGGTTTGTAAACCGGTTTGAATTCCGTCTGCTGATACTTAGCGAGTCCCACTATATCCGTGTAGTAATTTTTTAATAGTGTAATTTCCCCGCCATCGGTCAGCGGAAGTTCAATGTTCATCTCACTGTTGTCGGTACAATTCCGGGTCAGGCGGCTTTTTTCAGCAAAACG
>CAZAKB010000142.1:0-7352 GCA_964485475.1 uncultured bacterium | reverse complement strand
TACAGGGCAAAGCCGGCATCGTAAACGGCAACGAATTTGACGGAATGCAATATTCTCAACTTATTCAGAATCAGCTGGAGCAGTATCGTGAAAACGGACAGGAAATTACCGAAAGCATCGTAGAAAGAGTTACCGATCAGGTTTGGAAATCATTTATCAGTGAAACCCTGATTTCCGAAGAAATAAAGCGGCTCGGTTTACAGGCGACTGATTGGGAAATATACGAATACCTGATGCAATACCCACCGGAATTTCTGATCAATCAGGAAGCCTTTCAGACCGATGGCCAGTTTGACCGGCAAAAATATATTCAGGCACTGACAAATCCTCAAGGCGATGAATGGCTCGGTGTGGAACAGTATCTTCGTGGTCTGTTGCCCTTCCAGAAAATCCATTATTTAATTGAAAACCTGCCTGCTGTATCCAATGCAGCAATTCAGGAAGAATACATTAAAACTAAAGTGCCATTCACTGTTGAAACACTTTTCTTCCCCTTTTCTTTGGTCGTTGCAGATTCTGTGGATATCAGTAAAACCGAAATCGAATCTTACTATAAGAAAAACCGTAAAGACTATTTTGTACAGGAAACCCGCGAGTTGGATTACGTTTACTTTGAGTTACTCCCGACTGTCGAAGATTCCCTTTCACGATATGAACTTGCTCTGGATTTAAAAAAACGAATCGATAATGGTGAATCATTCGAAACAATTGCTACGGAATATACCGAAGACCCCAGTGGAAAAAACAGCGGTGGTGATCTGGGTTGGTTCGATAAGAACCAGATGGTTGCACCATTCACCAAAGCCGCTTTTGCCCTTAAAAAAGGTGGGATTTCCGATCCGGTACTAACCCAATTCGGCTATCACCTGATCAAGGTTGAAGACAAACGAACTCAAAATGGTCAGGCTCAGGTCAAAGCCCGTCATATTCTCCTGAAAATCACTCTTGGGCCCGAAACGCTCGACAATATTCGATCGAAGTCAAGTCTGTTTGCATTTGATGCATCGGATATTGGTTTTGAAGCCGCAGCAGACAGTCACAATATCGAAATCAAATCGACTGGCAAGATTAATAAAGACAATTCTTATATCCCCGGTTTCGGCTCCTTTAAACGGGCAGTTCAGTTTGCTTTTTCAGATAATCCGGTGGGTACTGTATCCGAACTGCTTAACGCTGATAATGGTTATTCGATTTTCAAATTATCGGCCGTCAATCAGGAATATTACCGCCCGCTTTCTGAAGCGTCCGAATCCGTTAAATCAAACCTAATGACGAAAAAACGGACCAATCGTCTGGAAGGTATTGCAAATCAGATCTTTAATGATCTGAAATCAGATGGAGATTTCAAATCCATGGCAAAATCTGTTTCGGGAATCAAGTATGACATTCATAAAGATGTTATGCTTAATCGTCCATTAAAAGGCATCAGCCGTTCAGATGTTGTCACCGGGACAATTCTGGCGCTCAAGGATGGTCAGTTTTCACAACCAATTCAGGTTGGAAACCAATATGTGATCGTGAAATGCCTTACGGCTGGCGAAATTGACGAAAAGGACTACGGTGTCGAAAAAGAGATGATAGGTGATCGTCTGTTGAAACGAGCCAAGACAAACTATTACAATTCATGGCTGGCTGAAATGGAAACCGACGCCAAGATTATTGATAATCGGGATAATATGTATTAATCGTCTAGAAAAATGGATAAGCATAAAAGGCAGTCAATTTTCCGGCTGCCTTTTTTTTATATCTGGAATTACTTGATTAAAAATCTATCAGTCAGTTTATCTGCCAGAACGGCAACATCGGGTTCCCGGCGGTTGGTCAGAATGATGACCGTAAATTGATCCTCCGGATAACGCTGAATCACATTCCTGAACCCGCATGTACTACCAGTATGATGCACCCGACGATGACCTTTGTAATCATCGATTCGCCACCCAAAACCATAATTTTCCAGCATAGGTGTAAATGCCTTTTGCAGACTCTTCCGAGATACTAGTTTGTCTATATAAAGCGCCTGATCCCATTTAAATAAATCGTTTAAAGATGTATAGATACCACCGTCACCGAGCACAGCACTGGTAATACTCTGATCTGAAAAAACAACCGAATCAAATTCGACGAAATACCCAAACGCACGGTTTTGAATTGTCGAAATTCCATTCTCGTATGCAACGGAGTTTTCCATGCCTAAGGGTTGAAATATTTCGTCATGCAGAAATGTCGCGTACCGTTTTCCTGATAATTTTTCGACAATCATTGCCAGAACCGCATATCCGGAATTACTATAGCGAAATTTCGCTCCGGGAGCAAAGTAGGTACTGTCTATTCCCATCATCATTCGTAACACATCCCGGTCCAGCACCTGTATCGTCGCAGTGTCCGGTATCAAATCTTCATAGTCAATCATTCCCGAACGATGCTGCAAAAGAAATTCAATGGTTATATTCTTTCCATAATCGGGAAATTCCGGAAATATATCGGTAAGTGTCTGATCATAGTATAGTTTACCCCGTTCCTTTAAAATCATAATTGACATTGCGGTGAACTGCTTCGATACCGATGCCAGCCGGAAATTACTTTTGGGACTTATGGGAATTTTCTTTTCAAGGTCAGCCATTCCATAGGTTTTTGTTTTGATTATTTCCCCGTCTTTAACAATCATCACAGCTGCGCCGGGCACATTTTCTCCATTATACTCGGCAAACAATCTATCCATATATTGATCATCGCTAACTGAACAATGATTCATTGAAACAAACAGTATTAATGCAACTGTTATAAGAAATGTTTTATGAATAAATGAAAATTTCATTTTTCTCCTCTCATCATATTAAAAACATTTATACGATACACGTAATGTTATACGCGTTTATGGTCGTTCTGTTAAACGTATTAAACTAATTTTTATTTGCTTTTGGGATTTCGGTTTTGAGAAAATGGAATAGAAATATTTTTTGAAACAATAAATGCTAGTACAAGACCTCCAAAAAATATTCCAATCGAAGTAAACTGTGCACTGCTGAGCCCCCAGGCAACTCTGGGATTTACCCGGATGAATTCCAGAAGAAACCGTTCCAGTCCGGCCAGCATCAAATAAATAGAAAACGTCTGCCATGGTTTAATTAGCCGGGGTCTGACATATTTTACCAATACGAAATAAAGACTAAAATTAATGATTGTTTCGTACAATTGAGTTGGATGGACCGGGTAATTTGCCGGTGGAGAAGCATAGGGAAAAGTCATAGCCCAGGGTAAATTGCAGGCAGCACCGTGGCAGCATCCGGCAAAGAAACAGCCGATACGACCGATGCCTTGACCAATTAAAAGAACCGGTCCTATAATATTGGCGTATTCTCCTACGGGTTTTTTTGCATGTCTAATAACCAATATAACCGCAATTGTACCACCGATTAAACCACCATGAAAAACAAGACCTGCCCCTGAGAAAATCATTCCCATCGGATCTTGCAGAAAATCCTGAAAGAACTCAAGCATATAGAATATCTTCGCTCCGACAATACCACCGATGGCTCCCCAAAAAATGATATTGCTGGCAATTTCAGGATCATCACCCCTTTTTTTTATTTCGTTCTTCAGGATTAAATAGCCGACGAGAAAAGCCGTCGCCATCATAAATCCATAGGTATAAATGGTCAGTGGTCCGATATGAAGGAGTTCTGGATGCATTTTTATTTTTCCTTCTATTTTAAAATGAGTTGATCCGGAGAATATTTTCAATTGATCGTTTAGGGACATGCAGGCGATCATCGGAATCATGCCAATATTGTACCGACTTATCGGATATTTCGAGCACCGGTTCCTCTGCTGAATAACCCAATGCAATGACCGAATCAATCGAATATTCTTCCGGTATTTTATAAAACGATCTTATTGAATCACGATCCACCGATGCCAACCAGCAACTACCAATTCCATATGACAAAGTCGCCAGTATAAAATTTTCAACAGCAGCGCCCAAATCATGGAATCTCCATTTTTTTCCGTGATTCTCATTCAGCAGAACAATCAGATATGCAGTCGGGTGCTGACCGGGTTTTGGATCACCTTTCGGATGGATATATGCTGCCCAACGTAATAGCGGAAATATAAAATCACACTGCTTTTTATCCGTGACAAGAATATATTCCAACGGTTGAAGATTGGCTGCTGACGGAGCAACACGCGCTGCATCAACACAATTGATCAGGACATCCTGGGGTATTTCTTTTTGCTTGAATTGACGGATTGACCGTCGCGATTTGATTAATTCAACAAGATCCATCGTCATTTACTAATGAGCACCGTTGCGCATTTCAAAGTTAGTTTTGCGCAATTTTGCCGTAAGTATTTTTGCCAGATTTTTCATGATAATAAAGCCGATATGTTCGTTTTCTTCCATAAAACGGTGGAAATCGAGATAATCGGTATAAAGGAAAAAGGAATCTTCTTCGGTGATCACCGATGCCGACCGTGTGGAACCATCAAGCAGGGCAAACTCACCATAAATCTCATTATCTCTTAATGTTACGATTTTTTCCATATCTCCCGGATTTGCGCTGGATGTCATCACTACTTTTACTCGACCACGGGCAATGATATAAAGATCATTTGACGGTTCACCCTCTTTCAGGATTATTTCATTCCGGTTGACTTGTCTGGAATGAAATATTGTCGCCAGCATTTCCAATTCGTTATCATTGAGACCATTGCAGAGTTCTGATCGTCTCAATGCGTTAATGTTATTCATCACTGCTCCTTTAATTTTTTGCAGTAAGTTTTTCAGCCAAATATACAGTATTGGCAATTAACATGGAAATAGTCATTGGCCCAACCCCGCCGGGAACCGGCGTAATCGCCGACACTTTGTCAATCACATCGTCATAATTGACATCACCAACCAGTCGATAACCACGTTTTGCAGTTGAATCTTCGACCCGGTTAATCCCCACATCGATGACAACCGCACCATCCTTCACAAAATCCCGATCAATGAAATTAGGGCGTCCAATGGCTGCAATCAGAATATCGGCCTGCTGACAGATCGATTGAAGATCTTTTGTTTTCGAATGGCAGAGCGTAACCGTCGCATTACCGAGCGGTCTTTTCTGAAATAACAGGTTGGCAATTGGTTTCCCGACGATATTACTTCTGCCAACAACAACGGCATGTTTACCTGTCGTTTCAATATTTGAATACTTTAACAGCATCAGTATACCATGCGGCGTACATGACAGAGGAGCATCGGCACCAAGTACCATTTTCCCCAGGCTGACCGGATGAATACCGTCGGCATCTTTGTCGGGATTAATTTTCATGATCACATCAAGTTCATTCAAATGCGATGGCAGAGGCAGTTGAACAAGAATACCATGAAAGCGTGAATCTCCGTTCAATTTTGCAATTAATATTTCCAGTTCGGATTGTAAAGTTGAAACGGGAAGACAAAATGTTTCCGAATGAAGACTCATCGCCTCAAATGCCCTGGCTTTCATACGGACATAAGTCTGAGATGCCGGATCATCACCAACCATTACAACCGCTAGACCGGGTATAATATTTTTCTCTTTTAACCTCACGATTGCCGGTTTTAGTGATTCACGGACTTTTTCGGAAATCACTTTCCCGTCAATGATCATTGGTTGTTTATTTGGCATAGCTGATACTTCGATGTTCCCGCACGACAACAACCTTGATTTGACCCGGATAATTTAATTCAGTTTGAATCTTTGTAGCAATTTCATCTGAAAGATTATCTGCTTCTATATCATTTACCACTTCGTTCTCAACGATAACCCGGACTTCACGCCCGGCTTGAATGGCATAGGTTTTAGAAACACCTTCAAAGTTGTTGGCAATTTCTTCGAGTTTCTCCAGACGTTGGATGTAACTCTCAAGCGTATCACCCCGCGCTCCACGTCGGGAACCGCTGATCTGATCGGCAGCGGCAACAATCACGGAAATCGGATGGGTCGATTCGATCTCTTCATGATGGGAACCAATCGCATTTACAACGATCTCATTCTCTTTGAATTTCTTTGCCAACTCAACACCGATCAGGGCATGAGTACCGGTTACATTGCGATCAATTGCTTTGCCGATATCATGTAATAATCCGGCCCGCTTGGCAATTTCACCATTCAAGCCCAGTTCGGCGGCCATCAATCCTGAAAGCCAGGCAACTTCAACAGAATGCTTTAACACATTCTGGCCGTAAGAGGTACGATATTTCAATTTGCCTAATATTTTCATCAGTTCCGGCTGGAATGGTGATAAATTAACTTCATCGATGGCCTCTTCTGCGGCATGCAGAATTGATTCATCAACTTCAATTGTAGCTTTTTTAATCATTTCTTCAATCCGTGATGGGTGGATGCGCCCGTCTAAAACCAGTTTTTCCAGAGCGAGACGCGCGACTTCACGACGCACCGGATCGAATCCTGAAAGAACCACCGCTTCAGGAGTATCATCGACAATAATTTCAACCCCGGTTAATGATTCAAAATGTCTGATATTGCGGCCTTCCCTACCAATAATACGACCTTTCATATTGTCATTTGGCAGATTCACAACAGACACCGTTGTCTCCGCCGTATGATCGGCAGCAGAGCGTTGAATCGCAGCAACAATGATCTTTTTTGCTTCTCTGGTCGCTTCGGAAATAGCCGTATCCCGCATCTCTTTGACTTTTTTAGAAATCCCTAATTTTGCGCTTTCCATCAGGTTTTCCATCAGAATATCCTGAGCCTCTTTGCGGGTCATCCCAGCGATCCGTTCGAGCCGTTCGGTCTGTTGTTCAATGATTTGCTGAATTTCCGATTCCTTATGATCCAAAGCGGATTGATGTTTTCTTAATTCCGTATCTCGCTTGTCCTGCTCCTCGGCTTTTTTATCAGCGATTTCCATTTTCCGTTCCAGATAAAATTCCCGTTTGACCAGTTTTTTTTCTAATTCACGTACATCTCTCATCTTATTGCGTGATTCATCCTCAGCCCGATTCTTGATACGAATCGCTTCATCTTTTGCTTCAAGGCGACTTTCACGAACAATATCACCAGCCTCTTTTTGGGCATTCTGTACAAGTTCAGATACTGTTGATTTTGTTTTTTTCAAGCTCTGGACATAGAAATACAGTGCCAGACCGGCACCGAGCCCCAGGCTGATTAACCCTATTACGATATTTAACACCAACATAGTTTCTCCTAATTTCTAAAACTAGACAACACGTACTGGTTGCAGAACTTAAACCGGAAATGTGGCAACTGATTTTATTTATTTAAATCAAAAGATGGATTAGGTATCTTCGTTCAATTTTTCTTCAATGAGATCGACCAGAAACATGGTTTTTTCGT
>CAZAKB010000141.1:5430-7368 GCA_964485475.1 uncultured bacterium | reverse complement strand
TATTAATATAGAGTTACACCGAGAAATCACGGCCACCACCTTCGGCGGGATTCAGAACACTGGGATTTTTTATAATGTAAAATGGATGATGAATGATGATGGGATGACCAGAGTTCATTGTTTATTGCTGATATAACGGAGAGAACTGGAGGCAGGAAACTGGAGGAAGGAAGCAATAATCAATGATATCTTGAATCGTGATTCCTGATTCATATATCTCAAATTACCATTTCCATAGTGACAATAAAGCCGGAGTTGACTATATTAAGTTCAATTCGATATTCGAGATGTTTTGTTGACCAACTTTTCCATTATATTAGCCAACCGGGAACATTAAAAAGAAGGACTGCTGAATGAATGCCTGGGAACTTTCGCTGGACTTTAAAGATGTGGTTTTAGACTTTGCATGGCTGAGTTTATTTTTAATTTTTGGGACGATCCTGAGACGCTATGGAAAATTCTTTCAGAAATATTTAATACCCAATAATATTATCGCCGGATTCATCGGCCTGATACTGGGGCCGGAAATAATCAAACTGATTCCTTTGAATGGCGACCGACTGGGCATGTATGTCTATCACCTTCTGGCAATTACATTCGTGGCAGTGGGACTGCGAAAAAAGAAAAGCCATTGGGGCAAGGGACCGCTGAGCAAGGCGCTGGCGAACCTGTCCGGCATTATAATACAGGGGATTATAGGACTGGCAGTGACATTTTTATTTATTTATACGGTGAAGCCGGATCTGTTTCCGGCCATCGGGTTGCTGTTGCCGCTGGGATTTGGAAACGGACCTGGCCTGGCCTATGCACTGGGTAACAGCTGGGAGAAATACGGTTTTGTCGGTGGCGGCGATGTGGGGCTGACCTTTGCTGCCATCGGATACCTCTTTGCTTATTTTATCGGAATAATGTTGATTTATCGGGGAATTAAAAACCGGGAAACCCGCTTGGTGAAAGGATTTGACGGTATCACAAAAGATATGCGACAGGGGGTTATCAAGGAGGATAAGCCTCGGGTGGCCGGTTACCTGACACTATCCACGGAAGCCATTGAACCACTGGCGTTTCAGATTGCTACAATTGGGATTGTCTACCTGTTTACCTATTGGATTGTCTGGAACCTGACCAATTTTATGGAACGGGTCGGCGCCGGCGGATTTGTACCTACAGTCTGGTCCTTTCACTTTTTGATCGCATTGCTGATAGCCCTATCCGTCCGAAAAATTCTGGATTTTACCAAGAAAAGTTACCTGCTGGACAAAGGCCTCATGAACCGCCTGGCCGGAGTTTCAGTGGATTATCTTGTCGTGGCAGCGATTTGTGCGATTAGCTTAAAAATTGTCTGGATGTACTGGGCGCCAATCCTGATAATGTCTGTTGTCGGAGCATTGACGACCTATTATATGTTGCGATATGTTTGTTGGCGGGCGTTTGACGATTATCATTTTGAACGGTTTATCGCACTCTGGGGTGAACTGACCGGTACACTCAACTCAGCGCTGGTTCTGCTGCGGGTCACCGACCCGGAATTTGAAACGCCGGTGGCCGAGGATATGGTGTATGGCAGCGGAATCGGACTATTTTTGGGATTGCCGGTATTGATCCTGTTGACGGTTCCGATGAATTTTTTCAATAATGAATTATATGGCTATTGGATTGTGCTTGGACTAATTACGGCTTATCTATTCCTAATATGGGGATTTTGGCGTCTGATCGGT
Source organism: uncultured bacterium (assembly GCA_964485475.1). Taxonomy (GTDB): domain Bacteria; phylum Fidelibacterota; class UBA2242; order UBA2242; family UBA2242; genus B118-G9. Next base: position 5,650 of record CAZAKB010000141.1, on the reverse strand, counting down.
TTTATCAAATTTAAAAATCCGTACTCCAAAACAGTGGAATAACGATAATATGAAAAAACGTATACTTTTAATACTGGCTATAGTTGGAGTTAATATTGGTTTTGCGCAAATCCAGCCGGAGGAGATTTTGTTTATTCCCTGGAATTCGGATTCCATGGGAAATGTAATAACCACGCTTGATCCGGAAGGACGTGTCGGTCCTCAGAATTTCCAAATTGCC
>CAZAKB010000141.1:1624-5330 GCA_964485475.1 uncultured bacterium | reverse complement strand
TGGCCATTGGTGATACTTATGTTGTCCATATGTGGGCAGCAACGTTGGCAAATATTACAGGCGGCTTGATTACCGATCCCAATGGCGCCGAACTGCGGACTCCGTCCTGGGTTCAGGTTGGGACAAATTATAAGGTTCCCTATAAATGGGGTGGTTTCAACACGCTGCCGGAGTATGATCAGGGATTACTGGCTGGTAAATCGGCGGGTGATAATGCTACCTCTGATGTCAGCAGTTATGCCGTTGGCGTAGACTGTTCCGGTTTTGTGTCGCGCTGCTGGAAACTGTCGTCTCATTACAGCACCCGGATGATGGATGATTATATCGCCCAGGCATATTCCTCCTGGGAAGATTTAAAACCCGGTGACGCAATTCATAAAGAGGGCCATGTCCGCTTGGCGGTTGACAACAATCCAAACGGTTCGATTTTCGCTGTGGAAGCGGCCGGCAGCAGTACGGACTGGCGGGTGGATTACAGGACGTACTATTATTCAAACCTGAGCGACTATACGCCACGCTATTATATCAATATGACAGGGCCGAGCTTTCCCATGGCCCAGCCGGTTTTAGCGGCCGTGACCAATGACTCAAAGGCCCATATTCACTGGAATCTGAGTTCAGCGGATAACATCAGCGGAATTCAAATTCAATATTCAGATGATGGTATTACATGGGCACCACTTCTGAGCGATTCTCTGGTGCTACCCGCTGTGACCGAGTTCAGCCACGACTGGACTGACGGGCCCTGGTATATTCGGTTGAAGTCCATTAATAATGATGACGGCGTAGCGGAAAGTCTGCCGTCGGATACCTATGGATATTATACACCCCCGGCCTGCGCCGGAAAAGTGCTGATTGTCGATGGCTTTGATCGGGGCAGTGGCAGCTGGGGATTGCCGTATCATTCGTTTGCGGAATGGATGGGAGAGGCGTTGTCAGATTTAAGAATACCCTTTGAAACAGTGGCAAACGAAACAATTATCTCCGGTGATATACTACTGTCAAATTATCAGGCCGTTTATTGGATTCTTGGCGATGAAAGCACCGCTGATGAAACATTTTCAACAGCAGAGCAAGGTCTGGTGGCGACTTACCTGGAAAATGGCGGCCAGCTGTTTGTCAGCGGCTCGGAAATCGCCTGGGATTTATATGGACAAGCCGAAGAAAGTACCGCGGATAGATCTTTTCTTTTGAATTACCTGCATGCTGGTTATGTCAATGATGACGCCAATGATTATTCAGTAACCGGTACAGATGGTGGTATTTTTGCCGATCTCTCATTTAAATACGATGACGGAACGGGAGGAATTTACCAGGAAGATTATCCCGATGTTATCGCGCCGAAGCAAAGTGCTGCCGCCTGTCTTGAGTATTCCAGCGGAATTACCGCCGGTATTCAGTACGAAGGAACATTTTCCGATGGGATCGCTACAGGTAAATTGGTCTATTTTGGTTTTCCCTGGGAAACCATTACTACTTTCACCGATCGAAAAGAAGTATTGAAAAATATCTCCGAGTGGTTTGGTTTTATCTGCGCCGGCATTGATCCGGAAAATCCATTAATTCCGCAAAACCCCACACTCAGCCATGGTTATCCGAATCCCTTCAACAGCCGTGTTACATTTGAATTGATTACACCGGATAATGAACCATTTGATATATTTGTCTATAATTCTCAAGGCCGGATTGTCCGGCAGTTAACGCATTCCGATGCTTTAAAATCCGAATACCATCTCATCTGGGATGGCCGTAATGATCATGGACAGATGGTTGCTTCCGGGTGCTATTTTTTCCAGGTTGCGACACATAAATACGTTTTAACAGAAAAAATTATATTTTTAAAATAATCAGAGGAGTAATCATGATAAAGTTAACATTTCTGGGAGCGACAGGAACGGTGACCGGATCAAAATATTTGTTGGAAGCCGATGGAAAGAAATTCTTGATTGACTGTGGAATGTTTCAGGGCTTAAAGGAATTACGCCTGCGGAACTGGGAAGATTTCCCGGTGGATCCTTCTTCTATCGACGCAGTGATTCTGACCCATGCCCACATTGATCATAGCGGCTATCTGCCGAAACTGGTCCAGATGGGATTTAAGGGAATTGTCTATGCCACTCCGGCGACGATGGATTTATGCCAGATTATGCTTCCCGATTCAGCACACCTGCAGGAAGAAGACGCCAAATATGCTAACAAAAAACAATTTACAAAACACAAGCCGGCCATGCCGCTCTATAGCCAAACGGACGCACAAAATGCTTTGGAATTGTTTGAACCGTTGCCTTACGGGAAAAAGATAACGTTGTCTGACAATGTTACTCTATGTTACCGGGATGCTGGCCATATACTTGGATCGGCGTTTGTGGACATTCGGATTATGCAGGAAAATAAAGAAAAGCGTATCCTTTTTTCCGGGGACCTGGGTCGCCCGGCGCAACCGATTCTTCGCGATCCGCATACGGTATTCGGGACCGATTACCTGGTCCTGGAATCCACCTATGGCGACCGCCTGCATGGCGAAACAGATCGCAAGGAAGACCTGGCGAAAGTCATTAATGATAGTTACGAGCGAGGCGGTGTATTGGTAATTCCATCGTTCGCAGTGGGACGGACCCAAGAACTGCTTTATACTATTCGGGAACTTGAAAACGAGAAACGTATTCCGATTATGCCGATTTTTGTGGATAGCCCGATGGCCATTAATGCCACAAATGTATTTATGAAAAACAGTCAGGATCACGATATGGAATCCAAATTAGCTAAACTGAAGGGTGTTGATATCCTAAAGACAACGGATTTACGGTTTACTCGTACTGCCGAACAGTCGAAGATGATCAATAATATACCCGGAAAGGCGATTATTATTTCTGCCAGCGGGATGGTGACCGGCGGACGGATTCTGCACCACCTGTTTAATCGGCTGGCAAATCCGAACAACACTGTTTTGTTTATTGGCTATCAGGCCGAAGGGACCCGCGGACGTACAATTTTGGAAGGTGCCGAAAGTGTCAAGATTCATGGCCAGCAGGTAGCGGTGAAGGCCCATATCGAGCAGATCAGCGGGTTTTCCGCACATGCCGATTACAATGAGATTCTGGCTTGGTTGTCGAGTTTTAATGAAGCGCCCAGGAAGATCTTTATCGTACATGGTGAAGCGTCTCAATCGGTAGCATTAAGTGAACGGATTCAAACTAACTTCAACTGGGAAACAGCTATTCCAAAATATCTCGAGAGCGCCGAACTGAATTAAAATTATGGAACTGTTTGATAAAAAAACCGATGAGCGAGCTCTTTTACCACCCTTAGCAGAACGGATGCGGCCAACCGTCATTGAGGACTTTGTTGGTCAGGAACATCTGACTGGTGAGGGCAAAATCCTGAAAAAAGCATTGGCGGCCAAAGGGATATTCTCAATGATATTGTGGGGACCGCCGGGTTCCGGAAAAACCACGCTGGCCAAAATAGTCTCCCGACAAATCAACGCAAAATTCTTTCAGATAAGCGCAGTTTCAGCAGGAGTGAAAGATGTTCGTCAAATCATCAACCAGGCGGATTTGAATCGTCGCCAGGGTCATAAAACCATTTTATTTATTGATGAGATTCACCGGTTTAACAAAGCCCAGCAGGACGCCCTGCTGCATGCCGTGGAGAGCGGGGCCCTGACATTGATTGGGGCAACCACAGAAAATCCGTCTTTTGAAGT
>CAZAKB010000141.1:0-1524 GCA_964485475.1 uncultured bacterium | reverse complement strand
CCGCTATTTGTTGCCCGTCGACTGATTATTCTGGCCAGCGAAGATATTGGGAATGCCAGCCCGTTAGCACTGTCTGTGGCGACATCGGGATTTCAGGCGGTACATAATATTGGGATGCCCGAAGCCGCGATCGTCTTGGCGCAGGTAACCAACTACCTGGCCGCGTCGCCAAAAAGCAATGCCTCATATCTGTCCATACGCAAAGCTCAGGCGGCTGTTAAGGAAGGAGAACTTCCCGTAGTTCCTCTGCATCTCAGAAATGCCCCAACCAAACTGATGAAATCCATGGACTTTGGAAAGGGCTACAAATATCCCCATGATTTCCCGGATGCTTTTGTCGAAGAACACTATTTACCGGACGGGATGCCAGATCCAGGTTTTTATCAACCGAAAAACGTTGGCACGGAAAAATTTATTCGTGAACGTCTGGCTAAACTCTGGCCAAAGCGTTATCGGGACACCAATTAAAACAGGGCAATTCCGGCAAGCGATTATACCCGGTAACACTTTATTTAATAATAGACTATTAACATTCGATCTTTTCGATTGATATAATCACTGAATTATCATGTAAAATTTCCGTTCGAAACAATCTTAAAGAAACTTTATTTATATAATAAACAGTATCTTAAGATGTAATTGGTATTGTCTCGTATAATATATTATTTAAGTGTGAGTCATATGTTGTAATTTTTTTAAAACGGGGCTTGATTTTAATTATAATAACAATTATCTTGAGAGGTAGTTTAAAGACTATAAGGGGCTTATAGATGAGAAGAAAAATTGTACGGGTAGGCGCGAGCCTGTGTATCTTATTACCCAAAGATGTAATTAAATCGATGGAGTGGGATTTTGGTGATCCCATCGATCTGATTTTGGACGAAGAAAACGAAAAAGTAATTTTACGGAATCCACGGGAAGAGAAGATGAAGAAAAAATCCTATCTCGAAGATTTTAACGGATTTTTGGAAGATTATAAAGACGTTTTGATGGAAATTGATCCGGTTGAAGAAGTAAGCGATTGAGGTTATTATGCGACGAAAAATTATTCGGGTAGGGTCCAGTCGCGGTGTGTTGCTTCCCCGGGAAGTAACCAAAGCGATGAGCTGGGATTTTGGTAGTGAAGTTGATCTGGATGTCAATCATGATCGCAAGGAGGTCACTTTGAAAACAATCAAAGTAAGCCTGCCGGAGGATTATGAACTGGAGCACCTCATAGGCATTGAAGAGCAATTAGTGATGCATGCTGACGTGCTGGGAGGTATTGATGATTGACGATCAGAAAAGAGAGTTGAAGCTTCTGTGTTATGTTAACTGGATGCTGGCCAAAAAGTTTGAAGATGACTATGGCGTCCGCGATTTGGAAGCGCTGAAAAATGTGGTCGGATTACCGGGTGGCGGTTCACTAACCTGTTTTTTAGGAGAGCGTTTATCGAACCGTAAAGATCTGTATTCACAGTTGGGCTGGTTTGTATATTATATGGTGGATGGCGAGCCGTTTCTCAGTAAAAACCGGTCGGTTGT
>CAZAKB010000140.1:0-7521 GCA_964485475.1 uncultured bacterium | reverse complement strand
TTTCATCCAGCGCGGCTAAACCTTGCCTTTCAGGAGGTAAAAATGACATTCAGGACGATTTTATTTTTGACTTTCACACTATCCTTGTTGTTGGGACAGAATCTGACAGTCACAAATGACTGGACCCGTTACATAGGCTCCGAATTGAATGACGATTCGAGAATTATCAGGGACTGGGGCGATGACCATTTCTTTGTTCTGTGTCGTGAATGGGGCTGGAACCCGGATTATTATCATAACATCAAGGCCATGAAAATAGACGGCGCCGGAAATGAACAATGGTCCCGAACCGTTGAAACAAGCACGATTCCCGATGTCTATAATTATATGGACGCCGTCGTACTAGACGACAACGATGTCATCATTACCGGGCAGCTGGAACTTCAGCTGTGGGTTTCCAAAATAGACAGTGGTGGTAATGTTCTGTGGAGCAATACCTATTTCGAACCGGATTATTCCAACTATGGATGTGACGTCTGTATTACGCCCAATAATGAAATATTGATCGCGGGTTTTCACAGCGACAGTGTACTGCTGATGAACCTATCGCAGGATGGACAAACCAACTGGTGCACCACGTATCCCCATGACGACTATTTTACCGGTGTCGGAATCTCCGTAGAATTTTTACCAAACAATAAAATCGTCATCGGGGCCAATTTAAGCTTTGCCGAGAGCGATGATGTGATCGCTGAGAAAGCCTGTTTTTATATTTTGAACAATGACGGAGTTTTGGATTCTATTTCTGTTATTGAGCTCCTGGACTGGTATTCGGGCCACAATCTGCTGATTGACATGGAATATAAAAATGATCATTTATATATCCTTGGTTCGCCAGGTTTTTTGAGTTTTGATGAATCTCATGATTATTATATCGCCTGTTTTGATACATCTTACAAAAAGCAATGGGTCCACTTTTATGGCCAAAGCCGGCTTGAACCCAATAATTTATTTATTGATCAGAGTAATAACCTGTTGATATGCGGTCTCGACGGCGATCGAAATGCCATCGTTACAAAATGTGATTCATTGGGAAATATCCTGTGGGAGTATACTTTTTATGACGGGGCAGCTAAATACCTGTTTTCGATGACTGAATGTGGAATCAATCAGTATATGGTAGCAGGATTTATATCGATATACCAGGAGTTAAGTTCACAAATATTTATCCAGAAATTATCCGATAGACCCAATGACATATTTGAAAATAACAATAGTATCCTTCGTGATTATTCGGTTATGAATTATCCAAATCCCTTTAATGCAAGCACGATAATACATTATTCTATCCCCAAATGTTCCAGAATCAATTTGACACTGCTGGATATCCACGGCCGGATTGTGCGCACGTTGATAGATGATATTCAATATCCCGGAGAATATTCGGAAATTCTGGATGCCTCCCAACTTTGTTCGGGACTCTATTTTGCCCGGTTACGGTCAGGAGATTTTACGGTTTCCAGAAAAATGGTGTTGATCAAGTAAATCCCCTGCCTTTCCACTGCTCACGGCTGATGCATTGACTGTCAGAATAATTAAAATAGGAGAATAAATGATGCATCCGATATGACACTCTTAAAAATGACCGGAACGAACTTTACCAATGCTTATGATTGATAATAATTTACTCTTTAGAAAGGTCCTTCGATGAAATCCAATGTTAAGTTATTCACAACTGTTCTGCTTTATTCGATCGTTATTTTTTCCTTTTCCTGTTCCTTCTTTGAGGCGCCGGATACACCATCTGGATTGACGGCCGTCTATAATGAAACAACTGACGCCATTGAATTAAAATGGGCGGACGTTGATGGCGCTTCGGACTACACGGTATACCGCGGAACCAATGAAAATTCGCTTGAAGAATTGCACACCACAGGTCATTCATCTTACGATGATTATGATTATGACTACTATGAGCCCTATTACGCTGTAGAAGCCAAAAACAACTTTGGCGACAGTGATATCAGCGAAGCGGTACTGTCAGATGTTCCAGATCATGATATGTATGAGCCAGACAATTCAATGCAAGCCGCTGCTGAAATCACTTTTGAAGAAGAAGGGCCATCACAAAAGCACTCGATCATGCCAGCCGGCGATGTGGATTATATAAAATTTTACGCCGATCCAATGTACGGATACAATATCGAACTACCTGCGGCTTCGGCGATCCCGGTGAAAATTACTTTATATGATGCAATGGGAAGCGAATTGCGCAGTGACAGTGACGGAAGCGGGAATTACATTGCCCGGATTGGCGAATGGCAGCCTGCAGCGGCGGGTTGGTATTACATCAAAATAGAGTCGAAGACTGTTGGCGGAGAGGGTTATTATCGCATATTTGTCCACCAGTGGACATAAACTATCATTGTTAGGCAGAAGTGACGAGGTGAGTTGTTCGATGATACCCAGATTCTTGAATTTGTATCGATTCACCTCGTAGCTCTGGCCTGGCCGGTAAAACATAATAATGTGGAGGTAATAATGCATATCACAAAAATTACTGTTGCCTTAATAATCGCATTGATTTTTGAAATTGTCAAAAAAATCATTCACATGGTAGTACCGTCAATCGTAAATAACCCAATAATTTCAAATAGTATATCGCTTTTGTCAGCGGTTGTCATGGTAATAATATTGGTATTTCTTGTTGCCTTTTATCAGGAAGAGAAATCAACTAAAAATATTCAAATAGTTTTACAATTTCTGATTGGCTGCTTTGTACTATTGTTTATTTTAAAATTACCAGTTATATCAAGAATTATCCAGTACAGGTACTCTCGTATTTCAGCCGAAATAATCAGCACTGCTAAATCCGTATTATATTTTCTATTCATTTTATTGTTTAGAAAAGAGATATTGTTGGTCGATAAACGATTATTACAGGCCTGCAATTTTCTATCATTGATGTTTGGAATAGGGATCATAAAAAGTCTCTATTCGCTGATAAGTTATTCGCAGTATATGATATCAGGCATTGAAGCGAATTTCTCAAGCCTGTTTTATAGTATGATGTTTAGTGTATTCCTATTCACCCATTTGTCGTTTATTTATTTCTTATATCGTTATTATCAATACAAGTCAGAATAAACAGATTCTGATCGCCGACCTTTTCAATTGTCAGTTGAGTGAAGTTCAGTTGTCTGACTACCTGGCGCAATTTTCCAACCCGGATGCGATGCCAGATCGGCGGGCCATGCAGTTTGAACCGAAACGGCCATTCAAGAGCAATGACGTGGCTCCTGGCGACTCTTCGGGCTTCACGCAGGGCAAGACTCAGATCACCGGCTTCGTGCAGGCTATGGGCGTAAAACACCAGGTCAAAGGATTTATCTTTAAAAGGCAAGTTTTCAAGATGCCCAACCTTGAATTCCCCGCCCGGTACATATTCCCGTGTAGTGCTAATCATATCGGGATTCAAATCGACACCGGCAATCTGTAATCCATTTTTGAAAAATGCTTCGGCAAAGACACCACTGCCGGTCCCGCAATCCAGAACTGTTTTAAAATCTCCCTGATTCAGGCAGATTTCGACGACCCGATCAACCTGCATCACTTCCAGACGATCAGCACGGCGCAAACGCTCAACCGCCCCGCTATAAATCCTACTTCCCATTATTCAGTACTCTACCGGCCATATTTTTACCCAGCTGCCGGCACTGGTCCAGAATATCCTTCGAAGGCCGGCGTTCAGCTTCCACAACCGGTTCCACAAGCTCCCATTTCGTACGCTCAGCAAATCCCTGCAGATATTTTACCGCTCCCCCGCTCCAGCCATAAGAACCGAAAATTCCGAGAGTCCGATTTTTCAAATGTTTAGCTTCGAGCAAATCCGTCAGGTGTTTCATAGTAATCAACGGATTGACATCATAGGTTACACTGCCCAGAATAATTCCCTTATAACGCCAGCAATCTTTCAGCATATAAGATACGTGGGTTCGGGAGACATCATGCATGCGAATCTCTTTGATCCCACCTTCCACCAGTCCCCGAGAAACCGCTTCCGCCATTTTTTTGGTATTACCATACATGGAAGCGTAAGCCAGCACGACACCCTCCTCCGCTTCATAACGGCTCCAGCGATCATATTGCTCGATAATCAATCCGGGATTTGTGCGCCAGACCGGGCCATGTGTCGATGCAATAATTTTAATATCCAGACCTTTTAACTTAACAAAAGCCTTTTGTACCATAGGGCTGAATTTGCCGACAATGTTGGAATAATAACGTAGCGTTTCTTCTTCATAATACTCGACGTTGACCTCATCGTCAAACAATCCACCCGATAACGCACCAAAACCACCGAAAGCATCTCCCGTGAACAGGAGTTTATCCTGGATATCATAGCTCATCATCGTTTCCGGCCAATGCACCATAGGGGTCAGGTGAAAGGACAACTTATGCTCACCGAGATCAAGCACATCACCATCGTCAATGACTTTGATGTTCTGGTTAATTCCATAGTACCCTTCAAGGTATTCGATGGTTTTCAAATTACCGACGATTATAATGTCCGGATACATCTGAGCGATAATGTCAATTGCGCCGGAATGATCGGGCTCCATGTGGTTGATAATCAGGTAATCTACCTGTTTTTCAGTTCCAATCAGTGACTGAATTTTTTCAATGAGGTGCGTGACAAAGGAATTTTTCACTGTGTCAATCAGCGCCACTTTTTCATCAATAATCAGGTACGAATTATAAGACACACCCTTGGGAATTGGCCAGAGCGCTTCGAAAATATCGGTTTCTCTGTCGTTAACGCCGATCCAATAGGTCTTATCGGTAATTTGAATAGGCTTATTCATGGAATATATTCCTTTCCGTTGATGATCAATTTATTACTATGGCATATAAATCGGTGCGCCCGGTCCGATTGGCAGACCGAACAACATCCAGATAATCAACAGTAATATCCACGCTATCGTCAGAAAAATAGAATAGGGCAACATTGTGGCAATGATTGTTCCCAGACCGGCCTTCTCGTCATATTTCTGAGCAAAGGCAACGATCAGGGCAAAATAGCTCATCATCGGTGTTATGACATTCGTTACTGAATCACCGATACGGAATGCAGCCTGAGTGATTGCCGGATAATAGCCCACCAACATGAACATCGGCACAAAAATCGGCGCCATGATGGCCCACTTCGCCGATGCGCTGCCCATGAACATATTGATAAACGCCGACACAAACACAAACGCAATCACCAGTCCAATCCCGGTAAATCCAATATGTTGCAGCAACTCTGCGCCCTTGATGGCGATCATCACACCAATGTTACTCTTTTTAAAATAAAAAACGAACTGGGCAGCGAAAAAGACAAGTACAATATAACTGCTCAGCCCTTTCATTGAATTTGTCATGTGCTTGATCGCATCTTTGTCATTTTTTACGGTTCCGACGACAATTCCGTAGACCAGTCCCGGTATGAAAAAGAAAAACAGGATCGCCGTGATCAATCCGGTCATGAACGGAGATTTCAGGATCGAATGGGTCAGCGGATCTCTTAATAAAGCATTATGCGGCACCGTCAGAATCAGAAACAGACCGATAGTAAAGAGTACAGCAATACCCGCCCACCGCAAGCCTTTGGCTTCTTTCGGCTCGATTTTATCAAAGGATTCCAGTTCACCGGTATATTCACCGAGACGCGGTTCAACGAATTTTTCCGTCACCCACGTTCCTACTATCGTTACCATTACAGCAGATGCCATCATAAAATAAACATTGATCGCAGCGCTCAGTTTCATACCGGGATCAATAATATTTGCTGCCGACTCGGTCAGGCCGGATAAAATCGGATCGATTGTACCAATTAGAAAATTCGCTCCGAATCCGGCGGACACACCGCAAAATGCAGCGGCCAGACCCGCTAAGGGATGCCGTTTAACTGCTGCAAATACCATTGCGCCCAACGGAATCAAAATTACATACCCGGCACTGGATGCCAGATGGGATAAAACGCCTGCGGCAACGACTGCCATCGTTATCAGACGTTTTGGAGCCGATGTTACCAGATGCCGCAATGCCGCAGTCAGCAATCCGGAGCCTTCAGCAACGCCGACACCAATCATCGCAACTAGCACAATACCAAGAGGTGGAAATTTCACAAAATTATCCGTCGCTGTAGACCAGATAAACCGGAATCCATCTCCGCTTAAGAGATTGATCACCCGGATGGTTTCACCAGTACCCGGATGTACGGCAGTAACACCCATGCGTTCAATAATATATGAAAATATCAACGTCAGTAATGCAAAAATTGCGAACAAGGTTGCCGGATGCGGTAATTTATTTCCAATTTTCTCGACAACATCCAGCGCTCTGAGACTGAATGATCGTTGATTAGGATCATGTTTGCGTTTTAACAACCGGCTCAAAAATCCTTTTTGAATCCGAGGTTTTGTTGTTTCTTTCTTTTCCGTCATTCAGTTCTCCTTAATAACACACAGGCAACAGGCTTTAATTATTTAAGTCAAAGTACAGTGTATGATACAAAACATCTCGCAAAAATAAAAATGTTTTAGGTTCATTTTAAACCGTCACAAGTAATTGGCTTTGTCCGAATTCCGACTAAATTATCTCTATGAAAAAACACCAATTCAAAGCCATCCTTTTTGATCTCGACGGCACTCTGATTGATACCAGCCTGGATATTGTGACCTCTGTAAATCTTACGCTTGATTATTTCGGATTCAATTCAATTGATAAACTTCAATGTGTTGGATTTATTGGCGATGGAATCCGCATGTTGGTCAAACGGTCTTTCGCGCAGGTATTATTCAATGATCCGGAATCTGCAATTGATTTGACACTTTTAGATAAAGCCGATATCAAATATCGAAAATTATATTCGGAACATTTACTGGACACATCGCTTCCGTACCCGAAAATAAAGAATACATTAGATCAGTTGACAGATTTTCCAATGGCTGTCATTTCCAACAAAGCATTCATCTATACCAAACACATTCTCAAACATTTTGACCTCGACCGATTTTTCGATCCGGTTCTTGGCGGTGACTCACTGGATCAGAAAAAGCCGGACCCTGCCCCCTTGCTTTACGTTTCCAATCAATACAAAATCCCGCCCAGTAATTGTCTTATGGTTGGTGATAGTGAAAAGGATATTACCGCAGCACAAGCCGCAGGCATGCCCGTATGTGCCGTCAGCTATGGAATGCGACCTAAAGCGATACTTGAAGCTATGAATCCCGATTTTCTCGTCGATTCTTTCCCGGATGTATTACAGGTAATTGATCTGTAGATAAAGAGTATTTTTACTTTTTAAATGATTGTTTCATCAAAATGAATTTCCAGAGATTTCCGTTGTGTTTGGATCTTTCGTAATGAAACTCCGGCTTGATCAAACATGATTTTTGAGGCTTTCACCGCATCGGAATCCTTGTATTTATCAGCCAGGTATACAACCTCTTTAATTCCGGATTGTATAATCGCTTTCGCACATTCGTTACAGGGAAAAAGTGCGACATAAATTGTGGAGCCTTTTAAATCCCGGGA
>CAZAKB010000139.1:0-7581 GCA_964485475.1 uncultured bacterium | reverse complement strand
TATACCCAGTTTTTCGCTTTGTCAAGTTGAATTGTTGATAAGCCCAGGGAGTTGAGATAAGAATTGGCGGACAAATCAGCAGCAATGTAAAATTCTCCGGCAGATTCAAGGGCGTTAAAATATCGCCAATCCCCTCGGCTAGTTGGGTCCCTCCATGTAGATAAAATGCCACATCGGCCCCAATTTGACTGGCCATTCGAACCAGTTCCGATTGAGACATCTTGATATTCCAGTGCGTGTTGAGAAATTTTAATACCACTGCAGCGTTGGAACTACCGCCGCCAAGACCGGCCCCAACCGGAATTCGCTTCCGCAATTGGATGTGCCAATCCTTGGAATCCGGAACCAAAGATTTCATTTTTTGATAGGCAATACTGCAAAGGTTGCGGGAATCACAGGGGATTGTGTTGTCGTTACAGGACAGTGAAAAACTATTAGCCTCAGTGAATGTCAATGTGTCATGTAAGTCAATTTCCTGGAAAAGTGAACTGAGTGAGTGGTATCCATTTTCTAACCGGCCCGTAATTCTCAGGCAAAGATTGATTTTCGCATTTGATTGGACAGTGTAGGATGAATTAGGCATGTTTTTTTCGAAGGATTGGAAGATATATTTTCCAGATAATAACTCCCAGTATCATGATGATCAATACAGCATTTACAATTGTGGAGTATTGGGCAAGTGTCTGCTTTACGATCTCCCAATTTGCGCCCAACAGCATACCGGAATGAAAGATAAGACTGTTCCAGATAAGTATACCAACACCTGTCAATAACGATGCCTTAATAATCGATATATCCATAATGCCGGCCGTCGCAGATAGAAACAGGCGGCTTCCTGGAATAATTCGACCGATAACGAGCGACCAGGTTTCATGTCGCTGGAAAAGGGTTTTATATTTAATGGTTTTTTCCCGGGATATCCGAAAGGGCAATTTTTTATATAAATCTCGTCCCCAGTAGCGGCTTAGTAAAAATATAAATGTGAATCCGGTAAAAGATCCCAACACCGTTATCAGAAATGCCGGTGTGGGAAACAGAGAACCTCTTCCGCTTAGGTAAGCCGCAAAAATCAACACGGCGTCACCAGGCACAAAAGGAACAGTATTTTCCAAAAAAATCAATATGAATAGTGCTGTATAAATAAAAAGAATGTTATAGGAAAGAAGATTCTCTAGAATTGTGTCCATTAGAATCCAATCAACGCAGTAGCAAGAACTGCAATACCTTCTTCACGTCCGGTAAAACCCATTTTTTCAGTGGTGGTCGCTTTTATTGATATAGCCTCGCCCGGGATTTTAAGCACAGGGGCTAGGACATTTCGCATTTCTGCAATATAAGGACTTATTTTGGGTGTCTGAGCGATCACTGTTATATCGACATTGCCAATGTAATAGTGTTTATCTTCAATCAGCGTTACAACTTTTTCGAGCAGGATTTTACTGGATATATTGGTGTATTGCGGGTCGTTGTCAGGAAAGTGGGACCCGATATCACCGAGACCCGCCGCCCCAAGCAGAGCATCCATTATGGCATGGATAACGACATCGGCATCGGAGTGGCCCATCAGACCTTTTTCAAACGGGATACCAATTCCTCCGAGAATTAACGGGCGGCCACTAGTAAAAGCATGAGCATCTATTCCGTGACCAATACGTACATTGAACCGCTTCATAACGTTTCCTTTTCAAGAAGGGTTTGGGCGATTAATAAATCATCAGGACCAGTGATTTTAATATTCCATGAGATGCTTTCAACTACCGCAATATTACCGCCAATTGCTTCGACAAAGTCGGCATCGTCTGTCGCAGTCAGTCTGTTTTTCCGGGCATGATCGTAGGCGTGTTTAATGACCGTTTTCCGAAACGTCTGCGGGGTCTGTGCCTGCCAGATTGTGTTCCGGTCAAGGGTGCGAATAATAGTTCCGGCGGACACCTCTTTCAAAGTATTAATCGATCGGGCTGCAATGATAGCGCCGTCGTATTTCTTGCAAAGATCGATGCTTTTTTGGATTAGATCGGGATGGACCAGTGGTCTAACCCCATCATGGATACATACGATTGAAGCATCAGTGTTAACCGCGTTTAGACCGTTCACCACCGATTCCTGGCGTTGTTTTCCACCCACAACCAGAGTAATTGGAATTGAAACCGACGACGGGATGGAATCACGTAGGGACGCTGAATCAATATATTTCAACGGACAGACAACGATAATCTCGATTATGGACGGAAGGTTTAAAAATCGTTGGATGGAATGGAATAAAACAGTGTGATTTCCCAAACCCAGAAACTGTTTTGGAGTGCTTAAATTCATCCGGGTCCCACTCCCGGCCGCCACAATGATTACGCTAACTGTTTTCACGAATAGTTTCTATAGAATTACCATTGCGTCGCCATAGCTGAAAAAATGATACTTCTTTTTCGTCGCCTCATTGTAGGCTTTTAAAATTAAATCAAGACTGGCAAATGCCGCCACCTGCATAATCAGGGTCGATTTTGCTTGGTGAAAATTGGTAACCAGAATATCTACCATTTTAAAATCGTAAGGCGGATGGATAAATTTATCGGTCCAGCCTTTGCGTGGGCTTACCTGAAAACCGGATACGGTCACAGTTTCAAGTGCCCGAACGACGGAGGTT
Source organism: uncultured bacterium (assembly GCA_964485475.1). GTDB lineage: Bacteria > Fidelibacterota > UBA2242 > UBA2242 > UBA2242 > B118-G9. The sequence goes on along the minus strand of CAZAKB010000139.1, from coordinate 4,943 downwards.
CCAACGGCGATTACCCGTTTGTTCTTGGCTTTAGCTTCATTAATGGCAATGGCAGTATCGGCCGAGACCTCATAGTATTCAGAGTCCATCCTATGCCGGGATAAGTCTTCAACGGTTACCGGTCGAAATGTCCCAAGGCCGATGTGTAAAACGACAGGACGGATTTTCACACCCTTGGCTTTGATTTTGTCGATCAGGTCTTTCGTAAAATGTAGACCCGCAGTAGGAGCGGCCACAGCCCCGCGACGCTTTGCATAGACAGTCTGATATTTGATTTTATCAACCGGTGTTGGATCACGGTCGATATAAGGCGGCAATGGCGACTGGCCGATCTTGTCAATCAGCGCATAAAGATCCTGTTGGGAAATATCATTAAACCGGACAACACGACCACCTGAAACGGTGTTGTCAATGACATCACACTGGACGCCTTCTGCGACGGTCAGCTTGTTACCGATCCGTACTTTGCGGGCAGGCTTGACCATAACTTCCCAAAGGTTGTTTTCCAGTTCACGCAGTAAAAAGACCTCGACTTTTGCCTCAGTCCGGTCTTTGATTGCCCAAAGCCGGGCAGGATAGACCATAGTTTCATTGACAATAAGCAGGTCGCCGGGATTCAGATAATCGGGTAAATCATAAAAGTGTTTATGCTGGATGCTTTCATCTTTGCGGTTAATTACCATTAATTTGGAATGATCGCGTTTTTCAATCGGATATTTGGCAATTAATTCTTCAGGTAATTCGTAATCAAAATCGGATAATCTCATGAATAATCTCCTTTATTCAAATAGTGATGGTTTATCGGATGTCATTTTCAACCCGAAATATTTATAGGCTTCTGGCGTTACCTGCCGGCCTCGGGCGGTTCGCTGTAACAGACCGTTTTGGATCAAATAGGGCTCATAGACATCTTCAATGGTTTCGGAATCTTCACCGACTGCGACCGCCAGACTGTTCAGTCCAACCGGCCCACCGGTGAATTTTTCAATAATAGTCGACAAGATGGCGCGATCCATGGCGTCAAGTCCGCGTTCATCGATGTCGAGCAATTTTAACGACTGCCGGGCGACCTCCTGGTCAATAATTCCGGTGGCCTTAATCTGGGCATAATCACGGGCGCGCCGCAGGATGCGGTTGGCGATCCGGGGGGTTCCCCGGGCTCGTTTGGCAATTTCCCTGGCCCCGGCGGTAATTAGTTCAATATTTAGAATTTTCGCTGTTCGTTTCAGGATATTAAACAAGTCTTCGTTTGTATAATAATCCAGCCGGAGTACAACACCGAAGCGGTCCCGCATTGGTGAGGTTAGATGGCCTAGGCGGGTGGTGGCGCCGATGAGGGTAAATGGCTCCAGATTGAGCTGGATGGACCGGGCACTGGGACCTTTATCAATCACAATGTCAATATTGTAATCTTCCATGGCGGAATACAGGTATTCTTCCACCACATTATTCAGACGATGAATTTCGTCAATAAAAAAGACATCGCTGTGTTGCAGGTTGGTCAGCATGCCGGCCAGATCACCGGCGCGCTCAATGACAGGTCCGGAACTCGTCCTGATGTTGACATTCAATTCTTTTGCAACAATATTTGCAAGCGTCGTTTTACCCAACCCCGGGGGACCGAACAAAAGTACATGGTCCAGTGCTTCGCCCCGCTCCCGGGCTGCCCGAATGTACAGTTTTAGATTTTCCACAACTTTATGCTGGCCGATAAATTCGGAAAAGGCAGACGGCCGAACGCTTTGTTCGACTTCCACATCGTCCATTAATTTTTGAGGGTCGGAATATTCAGAACGCAATGTTTTTCACAGTATAGATATTAGATGATTTTGTCCGGCGGTTTTGCCGGGTATCGATTTTGACAGGGAATATATTTATTTGTCTGTCAACTATCGACCGGACAGATATTTTTGTGTTTTTCATTAATTATTTAATTATCATAAAACTAGGCCGTAATTTATTAAAAAAACTGCCCTAAATCAATGAAAATCATGAACATCTTTAGTTGGTACTGGAAGTGATATTACAAAACTGGTAGATTTAACCGAAAATATTCGGCCTATAAATGGATCAGCTGTTCGCGCTCTTTGCCTACGGAAACATATTCAAGCGGTGTGGCCAGGAGTTCTTCAATTTTCCTGACATAGGCCTGAGCTTCAATCGGTAAGTCATCAAATGTTCGGGCGGAGCTGGTATCCTGACGCCACCCATTCATGCGGATATATTGCGGAATAGCCGACTGAAGATCAATAACGGGGAAACTACCGTTTTGATACTGGGTGCAGATTTGAATTTCTTCCATGGAATCGAGTACATCAAGTTTGGTAATGGCAATCGACGTAAAGCCATTTATCCGGGCAGTATAGGCTCCGATAACAGCGTCAAACCAACCACAGCGGCGTTTTCGTTTTGTGGTTGCACCTATTTCACCACCCGTCAGCTGAAGATAATCGCCTGTTTCATTTAGCTGTTCTGTTGGAAATGGTCCGGCTCCAACCCGGGTTGTATAGCTTTTATATACACCGATAATTCGGTCAATATTTGTTGGGCCGATGCCCAGCCCGGTGGCAATATTTCCGGCGGTGGTATTGGAAGAGGTTACAAAGGGATAGGATCCGAAGTCAACGTCCAGCAAAGATCCCTGGGCGCCTTCAATTAACAGCGCCAAACCATTTTTAATATAACCGTACATTAGTAACGATGTGTCTTTAGCGCAAGCATAAACCTTAGGCATGCAGTCGTAAAACGATTTAAAATCAGTCGTAATGGAATTGATTTCGTCCTGATCCAACGCCCCTTTTTGCAGGTAAGCGTCAATTTTGCGACCAATTATTTCTTTTATATGATCGACTGATTTAAGATCCCGGACTTGGATGCCGCTGCGGTTGATCTTGTCGGAATAACAGGGACCAATTCCGCGTTTAGTGGTGCCAATGGCACCTTTCCCCAGCGCTGTTTCTGATTTTGAATCCAAAAGTTTGTGCAGCGGTGTGACCACATGGGCCTGTAGTGATACATGAATACGGTTGTCGGTATTGATGCCTTCGCTACGGAGATAGTTCATTTCATTGACCATTTCCACCGGGTCGATTACCATGCCGTTTCCCATAATGCATTTTGCTTTTTCATGCAGAATTCCGCTAGGCAGTTGGTGAAGAATTGTTTCTTTACCTTTTACGTTGATGGTGTGGCCGGCATTTGCACCACCCTGAAACCGCGCGACAATGTCGGCATTTTCACTGAGATTATCGACAATTTTCCCTTTTCCTTCGTCACCCCATTGGGCGCCCAACACGGCAGTGACAGGCATAGTTTTCCTCCAAAATATAAAATGCCCCTGGAGTAGAGGCATTTCTTAGGTTCTATAAGATCAAAAATTAGTTCTTTTTGGCATTGAATTTATTTTGCCAGGCGATAACGACCGGTCCGGCAACGTAAATGGATGAATAAGTACCGACGACAACGCCGATCATCATAGCGATTGCAAACACCCGAACTTCGCCGGATGCAAAAATCAACACAAATACGACGAAAAATGTTGTCAGCGATGTAATAATCGTCCGGCTTAAGGTTTGATTAATACTCTTATTTATTATGGCTTCGATCGGATCAAAACGCATGATCTTCATGTCTTCCCTGACACGGTCATACAGAACAATGGTATCGTTTAGAGAATATCCGACAATTGTTAAAAATGCGGCAATTGTAGATAAAGATATTTCCAGATGTGCCAGCGAAAATATACCAAGCGTGAACAGAACGTCATGAATTAATGCCACAACGGCACCAATAGCAAATCGAAACTGAAACCGAATGGAAATGTATACGCCGATAACCAGTATCGCGAAAACAATCGCGTAGATTGTGTTACGACGAAGTTCCTGACCGATTTTTGGTCCGACTTTTTCAGTCTTGCGGATTTCAAAACCACTGTCATTTATTTTTTTAAGCCCCTGCGTTACCAGAGTCGGAACATCGTTCTCATCATTCATCTGAGCGACCCGGATCATATATTCGTTGGTTCCGGTGGATTTCTGAATGACACTATTCTGAAGATTGACAGAGGCCAGGGCATTCCGGATTTCGCCGGTTGTCGTTTCTTTTTCAAATTGAACCTGAACAAGTGTGCCTCCGGTAAAATCAATGCCCAGATTAAAACCCCGTATCAGAAAGATCGACACAAGGCTGATTAGCAGGAAAACAGAGGACAAGATAATCGCGGTTTTACTGAATTTGATAAATTGAATATTGGTTTCTTTAAAAAATCTCATTTTATTTTCCCGAAGTTATATACTTAGTGTTTTCAATATTTTCCGGTCTGTACGGAAATTAAAGATAGTTCGTGTCACAAAAATTGCGGTAAACATACTGCAGAGAATACCCCAGAAAAGCGTAACCCCGAAGCCCCGAACCGGTCCGGTACCGAATTGCATCAGGATCAAAGCCGTCAGCATGGTGGTGACATTGGCGTCTAAAATGGTCCGGAACGCTCGATTGTACCCGGCATCAATGGCCGCCCGGACGGTTTTGCCTCTTTCAAGTTCTTCCCGGATTCGTTCGAAAATCAGCACATTGGCATCTACCGCAATACCGACCGTTAAAATCAAACCGGCAATACCGGGTAATGACAAGGTCGCCCCCAGGGTCGCCAGTATGGCCATTACGAAAATGAAATTTAATAGAACAGCCAGATCGGCCAGGAGACCAGCGCCTTTATAGTAGAAGGCCATAAATGCGATTACGAGTAAAAAGCCGATTAAACCGACTTTGGCGCTGGTGTTAATAGAATCCCGTCCGAGTGATGGACCAATCGTCCGCTCTTCCATAATGTCAACCGGAGCTGGCAATGCACCGGCTCTGAGAACGATCGCGAGGTTTTTGGCCTCTTCCATACTCTCAAGTCCTTCAATATAGGCCGATCCGTTTGGAATTTTAACACTGAG
>CAZAKB010000138.1:0-7762 GCA_964485475.1 uncultured bacterium | reverse complement strand
AACGAGCCAGAAGCCCTGTCCCGCAATTGGCCCTATTTTAACCGGACAGTAGTGAATCCGATTAAATTTTCATGGACAAAACCAATAGATAATAACGGATACGGTAGCGGTGCAGAGCAATATATAATCCAGGTGAGTGAGTACGCAAATTTTCGCAGTATCGAATGGGATGCTTATACTAAAGATTTGTCAATAATCCATTCGTTTACTAAATCTGACGACTATTATTGGCGCGTGGCGGCTCGGGATAAGGCGGGTAATCCAAAAAGTTGGGATGACGCTAATTGGTCGGAATACTATTCATTTTCACTGATAGTTGATATAGTGGCGGATTTTACGGTGGAAAATAATATTGTGGCGATTAATACACCCATCCAGTTTAATGATCGGTCAACAGGGAGCCCCACTGCTTGGAATTGGGATTTTGATAATGATGGTACGGTAGATGACCATCAAAAGAACCCGGTGCATATCTACGATACGAAAGGAAAAAAAGATGTATCTCTGGAAATCGAATTTGGGAACACTACTGATAAGTGTGTAAAAACTAATTTTATCACTGTCCTAGAACCAATCGAGCTGAAACTGGAAGATATTGGGAATAAAAATGTTTCTGTCGGTCAATCTTTAACATTTAAAGTAAATGCGAGTGGCCCGAAACCCAAAGATATCCAATATTCCGCATCGAATTTACCCCTGGGAGCTACTTTTAATAGCCAGAGCCATGTTTTTAATTGGCTGCCGAAGCATAGTGATGTTGGTTCGTATGAAGGCGTTCATTTTGAAGTAAATGACGGCACTAATACTGACACTGAGGATATTACTATTACGGTTGAAGAGGATGCGAAATATATCTCCATTTCTGGGGTAGTTCGTGATAGGGAATCAAATCTTCCTATCGAAAATGCTCATATAATGATTATTGGCAATCAAAATACGTACGATCTATTCACCGAACCTAATGGTGAGTACAAAATTACAGATATCGTGGCGGGAAATTATCATATCCAGGTAATCGCTGATGGATATCGTAGTAGCAGTCGTAACGTGGGCTTTGATAGCGATGGTGATTATTTGGTGAATTTCGAATTGGTATCTGAAGCATCAAATTATATAAAATTATCAGAAACAATGCGGATTTACTCAAATGACATCGATGAAAGTGAATCAAATATTTTCAAATTAGCTGGAAACGTCAATATAAATGATATCCTCTATTTCGATGGGACTGTGGAAGTTGATAAGCGAGCTAATTTGTATAATCCAGTCATTTCCGGATCTGGCCGGTTCTATGCCGCCGATATTCAGGGAGAAGACAAAGAAATATATCCAGGTAATTTACCTTTCAAGTTCGAAGTTATAGACAATAGTCTGTTATCAAAAGGAATGGCATATTTTTACGAGATTCCTCTTATCCTTTCCGGATTTCCCCTCACTCTAGTGGCTATGTCTATATCAGACGAAGATGATGACCTGTATTTGCATGTCTTGCCCAAGTTTCCATTTCCATTGGATAAGATTGTAGACCATTATTCTCAATCATCAGTACCAACAGTAATCGAAAATGTATGCATAGATGTGATTTATTCACATTCAAACGGGACGAACTATTCTGGTAGTATTGAAGATCTAGGATATAACTTTGGCGCTTTTCAAATATCTGGTGTTCATGTGGAATTTGATACGGAAATCGATTTATTTGGAGGTGGATTCGATTTGCAGATACCGGGAGCGCCGTTGAATCAGGGCAAATCTGAGGACCACCTTGGCGATGAGGAATATGAAGATTTCATGTCTACGCCAATCCAAGTGGTTGATTCGGTTAACACTGTTATTAGTGAAATGAACGTTGCTCAATTGGCTGAATTTCAAAAATCTTTGGGAACAAAATTTTTCAAGATTGGTATGGATATCGAATTTTTATCTGGGAAAATAAACAAACTAATCATTAGACTGGGGGCACCTGTTCCCATAGCCGCAACCGGTTTATTTATCACCGAGATGACTGGTGGGGTCAGCGAGCTTCAAAGCGATAATTGGAAACTCCATGCTTATGTAGATATTGAACCTGGCCTCGAACTACCCGTAATTAAATTAAATGATTTCGGAGTTGAAATTGCTCCTTTTTCCTACTTGAAGGGGCGCGGTTCTTTTGAGTTTTTTAACCATGAAATTTCCAATGGATTCGTTGAGTACGATGATTTTAAATCCTCACTTGCTGGAGCATTTACTATGAATCTAGCTGATATTTGTACCGGCAGAAACGAATTTAGCCTGAGGAAAGGTAGCTTCCACGGTGGAGGCAATGTAACGCTGAAAACTCCCGCTACATTACCATGGTGGCTAAAGTGGGCAGAAAACCAGGTTCTATCTTCAGCCGAGGCAAGTATAGATAATCAGTACATCAGAACTCAAGCAAGATTTCTAGGATTATCCCTGGCCTCAAAACTTGAGTTTGGAAATCCTAACCGCCCATATTTTCATTTTTATCTGGGTGCAAATTTCGAAACGATGAAAAAAATATGGAAGGGCACGAAGGGCGAAAAACAGGTCTATGAGTTCCAAGTTCCTGAAAACAGTTCTCAAATATTTATCGTTGCGGGCAATGACGCTAATCTTTTTGACTTCGTTGCCATTGATCCGAATGTAAAAATATTTAACGATCAAAATACGATATATCATGAATTTGAGAACTCTTTACAAACAGTTATGATCATTAATGCTCCTGCAAGTGGTAATTGGGAATTTCAGACTTCACAGACAGGCGATATTGATGTGGATTTTAGATTTTGTAACCAGGCTCCAACTGTATATATTGCCAATCCGGATATAAAAAAGAGCAAGTCAAATAAGGTAGCTTTATCGTTTACAGATTATTCCGATACCCTGGATGTGAAAATATTTTATGATACTGATAGGAAAAACTTTGATGGCATTTTTATCAAACAGTTTGAGCTGATAAACAATGCTAATATTGATTTTGAATGGCAAAACGAAGATTTGCAGAATGGAGAATATTACATTTATTGTACAATTGATGACGGACATAATGCTCCAATTATACAGTATTCACCCGGCTCAATACTGGTTCAAAACGCTGACAATATCGAGGTACCCGATGGGTTCAGCGCTTGGCAATCTGAAGATTCATTACTTGTGAAATGGGATGCTTCGCAGAACACAGATCATTTTGGAACTGCAGTGTACTGTCGAAATATTTCAGATGGGTTTTGTGAGAGCCATACCGTAGTAGTAAAAAACAATACTTATTTTACAAAATTGATTTACGGACAGGAGTACGAAATCTGGTGTCGTTTTATTGATAGTAATCAAAAGCTGGGACCTATAAGTTCAGTTTTAAATGTAGTTTATAAATCAAATGGAAAAAATAATAACAAACCATATTTCACTTTAGATCCGGATAGTAGCTGGTTTTTTATCGTTGGTGAGAAAAAAGAACTCGAACTAAAAGCAAACGATATCGATAATAATCATCTGAATTATACCCTGACTGGTGGACCTGGCAATATGACAGTTGAGGATTCCTATCTATCTTGGATGCCTACCCATGACCAGAGAGGAACTTATAGTATATTGTTAACGGTTACTGATGGTATAGATACTGACAGTATCTATAAAGAAATTGCGGTATATACGCAAGAACAGGTTTCAGTATCTGTTGCATTCAGTTCTGTAAACCTGTATGAAAAAGATAATATGTTCATTTCGATATCAAATCTTCGATCACTTGCACAATTTCAGGATGTTGCTATTTATAATCTGAACACAGGGACCCAGACAAAAGTTATTTGTCGTAAAGTGGATAAATTTAATTTTATCGGACAATTTTCAGTATCCAGCACAGCAAAATCTGTTTTACCGGTTTCAAATGGAGATTCTTTGCGCGTCCTATATTCATTCGAGGGAAATGATTTTGAAGCATTTGCGGTCTATGATAGCGAAGAACAGATATCTGATACAATAGAACCTGATGAAATCAATGATCTTGCGGGTTCAATTCAATCGATGAATCAGATTTTGTTAAGATGGACCGCTCCCGGTGATGACGGTAATAGTGGCGAGGCTCTTATCTATGATATTCGATACGATTTCAAACCAATTGATTCTGCGGAAAATTTCCTGATTGCGAACAAGATTGCAAATTCAATATATCCCTCACCCGCAGGATTTACTGATTCGATTATCATCAATTTGGCTGTGATAGATAAAGCGTTTGAGAATGACAGAATATATTTCTCTGTTATTGCTGAGGATGAGATGATGAATCGAAGCGCAATTAGTAACACCTGCGGAGTAAGCTATCTATATCTGGCTGAAGAGATCATCGCCAATTTGATTGATATTGAGGATGTAGATTTTAAATGGGATGCTCAATCAAAAAAATCCGGATCAAAAGATTCAACGGTTTTTTATGGGTATGAATTATTCCGTAAATTTGAAAATCAAGGGTATCAGTTATTGTTAGATAATCTTGGCGCCAGCAACTATAAAGATAATCTTCACGATAAACCGGATGGTGATTATAAATATGCTGTTATAGCATGTTTCTCATCAGGTCAGACAGATAGCATATTTTCTGGTATAGTACATTTAGACAGGTTTGAAAATATTAGATTACTCTGTACACTGTGCGATACTACAGCCTATGATAGCATATATTTAAAAATAATTGGACAAGATGCTTTGTACCATATGAATTATGAATATTGTACAGATATTACAGGATTGCTTCTGATAGATGATGTGTTTCAAAGCGATTATGAACTCACCATATCCAAAGAAGGATATCAGGAAATAAACAGTAGTATCACTATTAATCAAGATTCGACTGAATTCAGCTTTGCATTAGATACTATTCCAGACATTAACTATCCGCCTCAGTTTATCAGCACGCCGTTTTCACCGGATACAGTTATCGCGATTAATACACCTTCAGCAACTGAAAACCATTACAAATTTAGATATTTGGCAGAAGATCTGAATTCATCGGATATTTTGAAATATTGTATTATTAATTGTCCCTATGGTGCTTGTATTGATTCAGTAACGGGTGATTTCCTTTGGGGATATTCAATCAACAATTGCGGGTGTGATACAATAATTGTCGGAGTTACTGATGGATCTAATCCCAACGTATGTGATACAACAATCTTGCATATATATAGATATGGTGATGTTACTCTTGAGGGCACTGTTTCTGGCCTTGATGCTTCTTTAATATTGAAGTATAGTAATGGCTCGATAAGTTTTTCTAAAATCCAATCTCTGCTTGGCGATGTATCCGGAAATGGTAATGTTATGTCATATGATGCTTCATTTGTGCTACAATTTGATGCAGAATTAAGGGACCGATTTCCAGTTGAGGAACTCGCGCCAACGAAACCCATTATTGCAGAGGGGGCACTGGAGTGGACCTCAAAATCGGTGGGCAACTCATTGAGTAATTTCACGATACCGATTACATTAACAGAAACTGCTGCAAATGTATACTCAGTTGACCTAAAAATCTATTATGATCCACAAACTGTAAAGATAGGCCCTTTGTTTGATAAGCTGCCTGATACATGGCAGATGCTGTCTTCTTTGGATCATGGTGTACTATCAATTGCATTGGCTGGCGCAGTTCCTTTTAATATACATGAAATTGCGATCCTGGCCATTGAGGTACTAGATGCGTCGATGGATGTTACTATTTCTGGGGAATCAATTTTTAACGATAATCGTGTGCAAATTATGGATGAAATAATTATTAAATCGATTCCTTCTGAGTATTCCCTCCATCAGAATCATCCCAATCCGTTTAATCCAAATACCTGTATCAGTTATGAAATACCAGTAGCGTCTGATGTTAAGATTGAGATATTTGATATATCTGGACGTTCAGTTCAAATTATCATAGACGAGTATCAGAATGCGGGCATATATTCATCAATTTGGGATGCTTCACATTGTGTAGCTGGTATCTATTTTTACAGATTTACTGCCGGTAAATTTACAGAAGTAAAAAAATGCGCCTTACTAAAATAGTATCATTTCACCACGTATGACTATATTGGGATATTGCTTGTACTATCTCACTCATTCAATTCTATCATATCCAATTTTAATATGCAATAATTTTATAAATCCAGGCCCGCCCCAAAGCGGTCCGCAAACCCCAAAACCATGGAGGCATTATGACTGTCTTACGTGCTTACAATTGTAGCGACATGAAGTTATTGGTTGTCTCTGGAACCATCACCGAGAGTTTTCTGGTAAACAAAGAACCCCTCCTCGCCGTGCAGAGCAGCTGGGCCGATCCCTACGGCGATAATCTGAAGAATCGTATCGATCAGGCTGGCATCAAATATATCGGTATCGATTACAAGGCCGCTTTGCGCGACGCCACCCGCGATCTGCTGGCTCAGCAGAAGGACGCTCTCGATAAACTCGGACTCCTCCAGACCCAGTTACAGGTTAACTTCGACAAAGCGCGCTACACCGAATTGCGCTATCATCTCGGCTTCGATACCCATTATCGCGGGGCCTACAATCACAACCAGGAATCCCTGATCAATCTCCTGATGCAGCTTCGTCAAAACCTGACCGATGAACTCAAAGCCGAGATCGTCGCCAAAGGCATCGCTGCCACCCTGCTCGATGACCTGGTCGTCGCCGCCGAAAGCATAAAAGCCGCCGATGTCAAACAGGAAGCCCTCAAATCCGGCACGGTTGGCAACAATGTAGAAGCCATCACCGAACTCAACGCCATCTATGCCGAGATCATGGCCATCTGTAAAGTCGCCCAAAAAGTATTCAAAGACCAGCCCGCAATCAAAGCCGCCTTCAGTTTCACCAAAGTGCTCAGAGCCCTCGGTAAATAAGCAGCTCCTCGTGAACCGTGACCGGTGAACAGTGCTCCGGTACTTACTGCGATTCGGACCTGCCTTTCGCCAATCTCCATCCACCACATCAAAAATCCCAAATCTGCGAGCCCAAATCCGAAATTCCCTTCTTTCTCCAATTTGTATTTTGAGATTTACACTGTGCAATCGATCTAATCCGTTATCCCTTCAATCCTTCCGACACCCGTTTCATAGCCTCCGAAGTTCATAAAACGTCTCCGAACTTCGTTTCGGTGCATACGAAAGACACATCGGTTCATCCGTAGGCCGATTCGGTTCTCCCGTAAGTCACATCGGTTCATCCGTAGGCCGTTTCGGTTCATCCGTAAGCCATTTCGGTTCCTCCGAAGGTCGTTTCGGTGTTTCCGAAGGTCATGCGACTGATTCCGAAGGCTGCCTCTCCTCTTCAAAATTCCCAAATCTTCAATCTGCATTCTGAAATCTGAAATTTTCCTGTTGTTTCTCCAAATTTGCATTTTGCAATTTGAGATTTGAAATTTCTACCATTCTAATGAAGAGAATATCATGAAGATTACAAACACCCTGCGCCTGGTCCTCGGCGGCTTAACGGGTGCCCTAGTAGACTATATAATCCATCACTATAATGATCCCTTTGAATTCAGGATTTTTTCCCGCTACCTGTTAATCGGTGCTATTGCGTTCCCTGTCTCTCTGTATATCGGAGGAAAGCTAAATCGACTAAAGGGGATAACGGCAGGAGTTGTTTTTGCGATTATTTCTGTGATCATTATGATGATTACCCGGCATCCGGATGCTATGTCAATCTCCTTTATTTTTGCCTGGTTGGTGGCGAGTATTGCAGGGGCTTGGGTTATGTTGGATGTTTTCGATTTTAC
>CAZAKB010000137.1:5649-7786 GCA_964485475.1 uncultured bacterium | reverse complement strand
TAAATTGTTATTAACTTACGTCGATTTTTCAGATTTTTTATACTTAAGTAAGAAGGCATAAATGCCACGAAATATCGTTCATATTATTGGCGCTGGAACTGTGGGAACACCATTAATCGGAATCCTCGCCGGGCGCCGTCAATCATTGGGAATTGATGAAGTCAGCTTTCAGCCGGACTTGTCCGAAATTCGGAATATTACCATGGTCAGAGGACTGGTGTCCCATGGTGTAAAGTTATGCGTTCCCGAAGAATTCGCCGATGAATTTGCCAGTGCCGGATGTAAAATTGATTACAGTTCCGCTGATGCCATACAACGGGCCGGTGTCATTATCGATTGTTCCAGACCGGGCCAGGCCACCGAAAATAAATCCCGGATTTATTCCAAATACAATAGCAATAAACTGTTTATTGCCCAATCCAGGGAGCCCGGTTTTGGAAAAGATTATGCCTATGGCATCAATGATCCGGCACTTGTCCACGGAGAGGATAACTATCTTCGGATTGTATCCTGCAACGCTCATAACATTGCCAGTATCGTCAAAACTGTCGGTATTAGCGAAAATCGTTCTGATATAGAATCAGGTCGATTCGTCTGTATTCGCCGGGCAAACGATATCAGCGAAACTGACGGTTTCATACCATCACCTAAAATCGGAATCCACCAGAATGAATTCTACGGCACCTATCAAGCGCTTGATGCAGCCTCATTATTCAAATCAGTAGGTCTGGATTTGGACCTGTTTTCATCGGCAATAAAAGTAAATTCTCAGTATCTGCACATAATTCACTTTGATATCCGGCTTAAAACTAAAACTACTCTTCAGGCGATTATTGACAGTTTTCAGGCAAACTCGTTAATCGCCCTGACAAACAAGGCATTATCAAGCCAGGTGGTCGCCTTCTCACGGGATATGGGGTATCTTGGCCGAGTGCTGAATCAATCGGTCGTATCGGTCCCCACATTGAATCTTAAAAACGGTAACGAATTAACCGGATTCTGTTATTCATTGCAAGATGGCAATTCAATTCTGAGTTCCGTTGCCGCCACGATATGGTTTTTCTTTCCACGCAGTTATAAGGAAAAACTTCTGGAATTAAGCGACCTGATATTCGACGAAATCTAATAAAGGATGCTTTCATGATTATAGAATTGATTGAAACCGGATCATTTGCTGAAAATACCTGGATTTTAGGAGATATAAAAACCAAACATGCCATTATTTTTGATCCCGGTGATAATGCATCCACAATTGTCCGCAAACTTGAAGAACTGGATTTGCTTCCCATTTTCATTTTGAATACCCATGCCCATCCCGATCATCTCGGCGCCGCTGCGGAATTGCAGAAACGCTTTGACCTACCCTTTGCGATACATGAAAACGAATTGGAAACTTTCAAATTTGCAAAGAATACAGCACAATTTTTAGGATTGGTAAACTTCCAACTGCCCGAAATTACAACCTATTTGTACGATGGCCAAGTGCTGGAAATAAACAGTCATCACATGCAGGTCTTGCACACGCCGGGACACACCCCCGGAAGTGTCTGTTTTCTAAATAGCAAGCATCTGTTTTCGGGTGACACCTTGTTTAAAGGCTCTGTTGGTCGGACAGATTTACCTGGTGGTTCGATGAAACAATTAAACAAAAGTTTAGCCCGACTAAAACAATTACCGGAGGATACAAATGTCTATCCCGGACATGGTGAATCAACCTCCATTGGTACAGAACTCGATAGTAACCCTTTCCTGAAAGATTTAATCTAAAATGTCCTCATTTTATGATAATTTTTCTGCTTTTTTGACACAATATGCACTTATAAAAAAGAATAGCACGGTGATTGCAGGCGTATCCGGCGGTGTCGATTCAATGGTAATGCTGAAATGTTTAATAGAATATAGAAAAGAATCAAAAATCAACCTTATCGCAACTCATTTGAACCATCAATTAAGAGATCAGGCCGCTGATCTGGATGAAGCCACTGTCCAAAATTTCTGTCAGGAAACCGATTGTGAATTTGTTTCAAAAAAAGTTAATATTAAAGAAATCGCAAAGAAGCGGCATATATCATTGGAAATGGCCGGACGCGATATGCGTTATCAGTTTTTCAAGGAAGTCGGGGATAAATACCCCAAC
>CAZAKB010000137.1:0-5549 GCA_964485475.1 uncultured bacterium | reverse complement strand
CGTCAAACGCTGCTTCCATCGATCAGGTCTGAGATCAATCCTTCGGTCGAGCGCTCGATACTCCATTTGGCCGAAATCTTTTCTGATCTTGATCAATTGAATAAAACATCCGCAAAAAATGCCTTGAAAAAATGCCTGGTACGGCAGAAATCGACGGAAATTGCACTTGATATTTCTCACCTGAAAAAGTATTTGAATTCCGTTATATTTGAAGTGATTCGGGAAAGTCTTAACATTCTTCGTTCAAATATAACAACTATTGATTACAATATAATGAATAACATTGTCAGCCTCATACACTCTGGAAAAACCGGCAATATTCAGAAGATCTCGGACAATATCAGCGCTTTATTAAACCGGAATGAATTAATTATCCGAAAGAATGATTCCTATAATTGGACAGAGTTCGATATTACTCCCGGCCAGAATTACTCCAATGCCTGTTTTAATTTCAGTACCGAAGTATTGAGCATTAGCGAATTCAAAGCGGATAACAAGGATAAAAACACAGAATTTGTGGACATTGACAAAATTGCCGGTTCACCGCTTTTTCTGCGTTCCTGGCAAAAGGCCGACCGGATTGTTCCATTGTGTTCGTCCCATTCAAAGAAAGTTAGTAATATCTTCGTTGACCAGAAAGTCGCACTTCATAAAAAAGAACAGATTCCGCTACTCATTAGTGGCAAATCCATTGTCTGGGTATGCGGATATAAATTATCGGATTTGTATAAGATTGACACAACAACAACACGGGTGTTAAAATTAATTTATGAGGATACAACCCTATGACAAAGACACTTCTCCTGGACGATAATTATGGGAAATTCAGCGGATTAACATTACATGAAATGATCAGTTCCGAGCAGATTAAAAAGCGAATAGAAGAAATGGCTGCTGAGATATCCAAAGATTATAAAGGTAAAACTCCTATTATGATTGGAGTGCTAAACGGCTGTTTTGTCTTTTTTGCCGATTTAATCCGGGAGATGGATGTTCCGGCGGAAGTCGATTTCATTAAAATTTCCAGTTACGCCAATGAAACCCGGACCAGCGGAACCGTACGCTTACTGAAGGATATAAGTTGTGATATAACAGGGCGTGATGTGATTGTAATTGAAGATATTATTGATTCCGGGTTGTCGATCGATTTCCTCCGGCGACGTCTTCAGGACAGCCAGACACAATCCGTGAAATTCGCCGCACTTTTAATGAAAGATTACACGAAACTGGATTTTGATATCGATTATATCGGATTCACAATTCCCGATAAATTCGTCGTTGGATACGGTCTTGATCTCGCCCAGAAAATGCGCAACCTGAAATCTATTTACTATTTAAACCAAGAAGGTCATTAATGGATAATTTTAAACCACTTTTACGCTCGAACGAGCCTGACAAAAAAAAACCAAAAACTCCCAAAGGTGGTCAGCATCCGGGTAAGAAAAAGGATATTCCGGATAACGAATTCAAATGGAAAAAAGCATCCAAAACATCATTGATGTGGATTATCATTATTATCAGTTCAATATTTCTGATTCAAATACTGGGAACCGGAACCAAAGAAGAGATTACGATTGAATTTCAACAATACAAGGATCTACTGATCAGTGGTCAGATCGCCGAAGCTACTATTATTGAGCGACAATTTCACGGAACATTAAAAGAACAAACCACTCTAATCGTTCAGGGCAGGCCGACCGATGTTAAGAAATTCAATTTCATACTGCCCCCCAACTACGATCAGTATATGCTTGCCGACTGGGAACAATATAATCTTCAGTATAATTTCCAGGAACAGACCATCGAATGGACGGCCTACCTGTTCCAGATTTTACCCTGGTTTCTGTTTATCGGAATCTGGATCTTTTTTATGCGCCGTATGCAAGGACAGAATAATAAAGGCATTTTCGGATTTGGAAAAAGCAAGGCCAGACTCTGGACTTCCGACCGGCCAAAATCCTCCTTTAACGATGTGGCCGGCTGTGTTGAGGCCAAAGAAGAACTCCAGGAAATTATTGAGTTTCTGAAATCACCAGGCAAATTTTCAAAACTCGGTGGTAAAATTCCAAAGGGCGCCCTGCTTCTGGGACCTCCCGGAACCGGAAAAACACTTTTGGCGAAAGCAGTTGCCGGTGAAGCGGGTGTACCATTCTTCAGTATCAGTGGCGCCGATTTTGTTGAAATGTTTGTCGGAGTGGGTGCGTCCCGTGTTCGTGACCTGTTTGAGCAAGGTAAAAAGAATTCCCCATGCATTATATTTATCGATGAAATCGATGCTGTTGGCCGTCATCGCGGCGCCGGACTCGGCGGCGGTCACGACGAGCGTGAACAAACTTTAAACCAGTTGCTCGTCGAGATGGATGGTTTCGATGAAAACACGAATGTGATCATCATCGCCGCCACAAACCGACCGGATGTGCTGGATTCAGCCTTGTTGCGTCCAGGGCGTTTTGATCGTCAGATTGTGGTTGATGTACCTGATGTAAAAGGCCGTGAGGGTATATTAAGAGTTCATACAAAGAAAATTCCTCTTGCGAAGGATATTAATCTGAATACAATTGCAAAGGGAACACCGGGATTAGTAGGCGCTGATCTGGCGAATCTGGTCAACGAAGCCGCGCTTTTAGCTGCCCGAAAAAATAAAAAAGCGGTTGAAAATGAGGATTTCGAAGAGGCTAAAGATAAAGTCATGATGGGTGTCGAACGGAAGAGCCTGCAGATTTCAGAAAAAGAACGCGAACTGACATCATATCATGAGTCCGGACACGTGCTGGTAGCAATGAATATCCCCGATACAGACCCAATTCATAAGGTTACAATTATTCCCCGAGGCCGGGCTTTGGGAATCACCCATCAGTTGCCCATTGATGAGCGGCATAATTATTCTAAAACCTATATAAATGCGAACCTCAGCGTTTTGCTGGGAGGTCGTGCTGCGGAAAAGATTATTTTTAATGAACTGACAACCGGCGCAGGAAATGACATCGAACGCGCCACTGAACTGGCCCGTAAAATGGTTTGTGAATGGGGTATGAGCGAGCGTCTCGGGCCATTAACCTATGGAAAAAAGACTCAGGAAATTTTCTTAGGCCGTGAAATTGCTCAACATCGGGATTTCAGTGAAGATACCGCAAAAATCATCGATGAAGAAGTTCAGATAATTGTTGAATCAGCTGAAATACGAGCGACTAAGATTCTTAAAGATAATCTTAAATCCTTGAAACTGCTTGCTGAGACATTACTCGAACATGAAGTCATCGACGGTGAAGACATCAAACGTCTCCTCGCAGGCAAGAAACTAAAAAAGCCGAAGAACAACAATAAATCCGCGACTAAATCCAAGCCGGCTAAATCGGCCAATAAAACAACGAAATCTACCGGTAAGAAAAAATCAGTAAAAAAGGAAATTACACCTGCTCCGAAAACTGACGATAAATGATATTCCTCACTATATTGGGGAAATGGAGTCCCTCTCTGTCGATCCGGGAGGAATTCAGATTATGTCATCCAAGGGCGAATTTTATATTCTGAAAACCGACCCTATTTCGGCACCTGCTGCAAATATATTAAAACAACAGATGCTCTCAGTTGGTGGCGAATGCGCGGTATCCCGGGGAGCGGCAACCTGCACAATCGATAATGCGCCGGCAATTCTCAGCGGTACAAAAAAACATTACCTGAAACTCATTGATAGCCTGAGATACCAGATGTTTGGACTGGATCTTCTGCGTGAAGAACTCAGTAATTTCTTTTCCAAAGATTCTAATCAAAGAGAACTACAAATCGGATCTTTCAAATTTAATCTCAAAAATAAGACTGTCGTAATGGGGATTTTGAACATTACACCGGATTCTTTCTCCGATGGCGGTAAACACTACACTTTTGAAGATGCGGTTTCATCCGCATTTCAAATGGAGCAGGATGGTGCCGATATTATTGATATTGGCGGTGAATCTACACGTCCCGGCGCCAAGCCACTTGATCTTGAAACAGAATTGAGCCGGGTCATCCCTGTTATCAAAGCGTTACGAAAAAATACCGATATCCCAATATCAATTGACACCTATAAATCAGTGGTTGCACGAAAAGCACTGGAAACCGGAGCCAATCTGGTAAATGATATCAGCGGTATGACATTCGATCCAAAAATGGCCGAAACAATTGCTGAATTCAATGCCGCCGTCTGTCTGATGCATATCAAGGGAGCGCCTCGTAACATGCAAATTGATCCTCACTATGACAACCTGATCGATGAAATTCTCCATTTCCTTGATAATTCTGTTAAAAAGGCAATTGATGCTAAAATTCCCCGTAATAAAATTTGTATCGATCCCGGAATTGGATTTGGAAAAACCGTTGCGGACAATTATACTATTTTACGTTATTTAAAAGAATTCGAATCCCTAGGTCAACCCATTCTGATTGGATTATCCCGCAAATCGCTGATTGGCAATTTGCTTGATCTTCCCGTTGACCAACGCCTGGAGGGAAGTCTTGCCGGATTAGCGGCAGCGATTATCAACGGCGCCTCGATTGTCAGAGTTCACGATGTCAAAGAAAGCGTTCGTGCGGTTAAAATTGCCGATGCAATAGCAGGGAAAAACTGAAATGACACTCTTCACCATTAAATTTATTACTGTGACAATCTGGGATGTTCTGGATATCCTGCTCGTCTATTATATTTTTCTGAAACTGTTTCAGTTTTTCAGAGGTTCACGTGCCTCGCAAATGATCATCGGTTTGGCAGTGATTTTCCTGCTGTCCTTTGTCGCCCGGATATTGAATCTGCAAAGCCTATCGTGGTTAATGGGACACCTCCAGACAGTCTGGGTTATTGCATTTGTGATCATTTTCCAACCGGAGCTGCGGCGAATTCTGATTTTGATCGGACAAAACCGATTTCTGCGGCGATTCTTCGCTGAGCCAAAATCGAAAACCATCGACGCAATAATTGATTCATCGATGGAACTAATTCGACGAAAATGGGGCGGTCTGTACGTGCTAGGACGAGAAATACGTCTAAAAACCCTTCGTGACACTGCAACTACCATTAATGCCGAAGTTTCTTCCAGCCTGCTTATCTCCATTTTTAATCCCGGAAGTCCTCTTCATGATGGTGCAGTAATTATACAAAATGATATTATTGAAGCGGCTGGCGCTATTTTGCCATTGTCCGATAATCCTGATTTGGATCCGTTACTGGGAACCCGTCACCGAGCAGCCTTGGGGATATCAGAAGAATCCGACGCTGTGGTTGTAGTCGTTTCGGAAGAAACTCAGAAAATCGCAGTCGCTTATCAAGGCATGTTTTACCGCAGTGTGGATGAAGATATGCTTCGCGGGCTGCTGAATAAATTATTCTTCATAGGGAATGAGAAACGTTAAAAGCAGGCAGATATATGCTGCATCTATTCTTTTACTAACACTGATTTCGATATTCGGTCGGGTCAGTTTTTCAATTTCCCAATCAGTTAAATCCAGCAACACCGTAAATTATTCAGAAGAATGGTTGGATAATAACAACTGGTTCTGGCAAATATCTGTTAATA
>CAZAKB010000136.1:0-7837 GCA_964485475.1 uncultured bacterium | reverse complement strand
CTGATTTCAGCCCAAAAGATGGAGGCAGTCGGACACCTTGCCAGCGGGGTTGCCCACGATTTTAACAACCTTCTGACGATTATTTCCGGGCATACGCAGTTGTGTTCGATGCAAGCTGAACCGGATAGTAAAATAATGTCAAATCTTAATCAGATAACATCAGCCGTGGAACGGGCAACCGGACTGACCCAACAACTTTTATTATTCAGCCGCAAAGAAAAAGTCCAGCTTCAAAACCTGAATTTAAATCATGTTGTTGAAAGTACACA
Source organism: uncultured bacterium (assembly GCA_964485475.1). Taxonomy (GTDB): domain Bacteria; phylum Fidelibacterota; class UBA2242; order UBA2242; family UBA2242; genus B118-G9. The sequence continues at coordinate 7,568 of CAZAKB010000136.1, read as the reverse complement.
AAAAATGTTGATCCGTCTTATTCCCGAGAATATTCAGTTCATTCTCGATTTGAGTCAGGATGATATTATTATTGATGCCGATAAAGGGCAATTGGAACAGGTGTTGATGAACCTGTGCATTAATGCGAAAGATGTCATGCCCGACGGTGGTAAAATTATTTTGAGAACTGTTCTGACGAAACTCAATTCTCCTGGGAAGATGTCTATAGAAGGAACGCCAACTGACTTATATGCCTGCCTGATGGTCGAAGATACAGGCCCGGGAATGACTACAGAAATCCAGGAGAAAATATTTGAGCCTTTTTTCACGACGAAAGAAGCCGGCAAAGGGACTGGCATGGGCTTAGCGGTAGTATTTTCAATTGTCAAACAGCACAATGGCTATATTAATGTTTATAGTGAACCCGGTCATGGTACGATTTTCAAGATCTATTTCCCCATCATTAGACATAAAGATGATACGGAAATGACAGATATTCGTGGATCTGAGGCGGTGGCAGGATCCGGCGAACGAATTCTTGTCATTGAAGATGAAGAATTTGTCAATCAATTGGTATGCGATGTTTTACAAAGGAATAACTATCAAATAGAATCGGCGAGCTGTGCCAGGGATGCGGAACGTATATTCAAAGAAAATGCTGGGAACTTTGATGTTGTATTTTGTGACGTAATTCTGCCGGATCAATATGGGTTCAAGTTAGTTGAAGGTTTTTATGCTATCAATACATCTATTAAAATATTGATGACCAGTGGATATACTGATATAAATGTCCATGCATCGGAATTCAAATTGGGTCAATACAAGTTTATTCAAAAACCCTACGATGTTTATGACATGTTAAAAACAATTAAAACCTTAATAAATGAAAGTCCCGGGGATACTAATGCGAAATAGCTCAGTCGAGACGGAAAATAGTTTCCTGACCCGGTTCAGGATATCAAAACAAGTATATAATCAAATAATTGAGCCGACGATTATCGGTTTTTAGGAGGTCAAAATGGAAAAAAAGCCTGTCGTATCGAACAAATCGAACCCCAAGCTGTTGCTCAATGCACTCAAAGATGTCAAAAAGGGTAATTTTACCGTACGATTACCCGAAGAATCTGCCGGCATTGATAGTGAGATTGCCAGCGTATTTAACGAAATCGTTGAATTGAATCAATACTTGCTGAAGGAAATATCCCGTATTTCAAAGTCTGTTGGAAAAGAGGGCAAAGTAAACCAGCGAATAAAAATCCAGGATGCCAGGGGATCCTGGCAGACATGTCTTGAATCTGTCAACGATTTGATTGACGATACGACTCAACCAATTCTGGAAATTAGCCGGATAATCGATTCCGTATCCAAAGGGAAGCTGACGGATAAAATTGACCTCGAAAACGAACCCCGGAAGGGTGAATTTCTGAAATCGGCAAAACGGATCAATGGCATGGTTGATCAGCTCTATCTGATGGCGACAGATATTATTTCAGTGGCTCGTGAAGTTGGCGTGGAAGGTAAATTAGGCGGAAAGACTACTGTCAAGAATGTAACCGGAATTTGGATGGATTTGATTACCAGCGTGGAATCCATGGCAAATAATTTGACAGACCAGGTACGCGAGATTGCAACAGTATCCACTTCAGTAGCCAATGGTGATTTATCCAAAAAAATTACCGTTGACGCCAAGGGTGAGATATTAGACCTTAAAAATATTATCAATGCTATGGTCGATCAGCTGAGTTCTTTTGGCTCCGAAGTCAATCGCATGGCGCGGGAAGTTGGGACGGATGGCAAATTGGGCGGTCAGGCGGTAGTAAAAGGAGTCGCCGGTATCTGGAAGGAATTGACCGATAATGTTAATTCCATGGCGTCCAACCTGACGACCCAGGTCCGTAACATTGCCGAGGTAACCAAAGCGGTCGCCCAGGGAGATCTTTCCAGAAAAATTACGGTAGAAGCCAGTGGTGAAATTCTTGATCTGAAAGATATTATTAACAATATGGTTGATCAGCTGAGCAACTTCGGTTCGGAAGTTACCCGTGTAGCCAGGCAGGTTGGCGCTGAAGGTAAACTGGGCGACCAGGCCGAGGTTGAAGGTGTCACCGGACTCTGGAAAGACTTGACGGATAATGTAAACTTCATGGCCCGCAACCTGACAGAACAGGTGCGAGGCATTGCCGAAGTCACTACTTCCGTTGCCAATGGTGATTTATCAAAGAAGATCACCGTGGAAGCCAGAGGCGAAATTCTGCAATTAAAGAATACGATCAACACGATGGTGGACCAGCTCAGTTCATTTGCATCGGAGGTGACCCGTGTTGCCCGTGAAGTGGGTACGGATGGAAAGTTGGGTGGACAAGCCCAGCCGAAAGGCGTCTCCGGGACCTGGAAAGATTTAACGGATAGTGTCAATTCCATGGCAAATAACTTGACCGAACAGGTCCGCAGCATCGCCGAAGTCACTACCTCGGTCGCTAAAGGCGATTTAACGAAAAAAATTGAAGTCGAAGCTAAGGGCGAAATACTACAATTGCGTAATACAATCAATACGATGGTGGACCAGCTTAGTTCATTTGCATCTGAAGTCACCCGAGTGTCTCGCGAAGTAGGGACCGATGGAGCACTTGGCGGACAGGCGAAGGTCGAGGATGTTGCCGGAACCTGGCGCGATCTGACCAATAATGTCAACTCAATGGCGAAAAACCTGACCAACCAGGTTCGGAATATTGCCGAGGTTACAACAGCGGTTGCCAATGGAGACTTAACTAAGGAAATTACCGTCGAGGCCAGTGGTGAAATCCTCGATTTGAAAAATATTATCAATACCATGGTTGGTCAACTGGGTTCTTTTGCATCGGAGGTGACCCGTGTTGCCCAGGAAGTGGGTACCAATGGCAAATTGGGCGCCCAGGCAGAAGTTGAAGGTGTTGCCGGGACCTGGAAGGACCTGACAAACAGTGTGAATTCCATGGCTGACAACCTGACCTCGCAGGTGCGGAATATTGCCGAAGTTACCACCGGGGTTGCCAATGGCGATCTGTCTAAAAAGATAACGGTGGAAGCCAGTGGCGAGATTCTGGAACTCAAAGATACGATCAATACGATGGTCGAGCAGTTAAATGCTTTTGCCAACGAAGTGACCCGTGTTGCCCGTGATGTGGGTACGGAAGGTATTTTAGGCGGTCAGGCAAAAGTCGAAGGTGTCGCCGGTATCTGGAAAGAGCTCACGGAAAATGTAAACTCCATGGCAAATAATTTAACGGGCCAGGTCCGCAATATTGCCGAGGTTACGACCGGGGTCGCTAACGGTGATCTGTCCAAGAAGATCACGGTCGAAGCCAGTGGTGAAATCCTGGAATTGAAAAGCACGATCAACAATATGGTTGACCAGCTGAACTCTTTCTCATCGGAAGTTACCAGGGTTTCCCGTGAAGTGGGCGCCGACGGTATTTTGGGCGGACAGGCGGAAGTCGAAGGTGTTGCCGGTGTGTGGATGGATTTAACCGGCAATGTAAACTTTATGGCAAATAATCTGACAGCCCAGGTCCGTAATATTGCCGAGGTCACGACCGGGGTCGCCAACGGTGATCTATCAAAGAAGATTACTGTTGAAGCTAGTGGCGAAATTATGGAATTGAAAAATACGATCAATAATATGGTTGATCGGCTGAATCTGTTTTCTTCCGAAGTGACCCGTGTGGCCCGTGAAGTTGGGACCGATGGCATGCTCGGCGGGCAGGCGGCCGTTAAGGACGTTTCCGGGGTCTGGAAGGATTTGACCGAAAATGTAAACTCCATGGCAAATAATTTAACGAGTCAGGTCCGAAATATTGCGGAAGTTACAAAATCAGTTGCTGATGGCGATCTGACGAAGAGAATCACGGTAGAAGCCAGCGGTGAAATTCTGGATTTGAAGAGCATTATCAACAACATGGTTGATCAGCTCAGTTCATTCGCTTCAGAAGTTACCAGGGTTTCCCGCGAAGTCGGGACCGATGGAATGCTCGGCGGGCAGGCCGCAGTCGAAGGTGTTGCCGGTACCTGGAAAGATTTGACTGATAATGTGAATTTAATGGCTGACAATCTGACCTCCCAGGTGCGAAATATTGCGGAAGTTACGACAGCGGTTGCCAAGGGTGATCTGTCGAAAAAGATTTCTGTCGAAGCCAGCGGTGAAATTCAGGATTTGAAAAATACGATTAACACCATGGTCGATCAGCTAAGTTCATTCGCTTCAGAAGTTACCAGGGTTTCCCGTGAAGTGGGCGTTGATGGCAAACTCGGCGGACAAGCTGAGGTACAAGGAGTCTCCGGCGTCTGGAAAGATTTGACGGATAATGTGAATTTCATGGCGAATAATCTGACAGACCAGGTCCGCAATATTGCCGAAGTCACCACAGCAGTCGCCAATGGAGATCTTTCGAAAAATATCACTGTTGAAGCGAAAGGTGAAATCCTTGATCTTAAAAAAACCATCAACCGGATGGTTGAACAGCTGAACTCTTTTGGATCGGAGGTTACCCGTGTTTCCCGTGAAGTGGGAACAGATGGAATACTTGGTGGCCAGGCGAAGGTCATCGGTGTTGGCGGAATCTGGAAAGACCTTACCGACAATGTTAATACTATGGCGATGAATTTGACAAACCAGGTCCGTGGTATCGCCGATGTTGTCACATATGTTGCCAACGGAGATTTGAAACAGAAACTGTTTATCGATGCCAGAGGTGAAATTAAAACGCTGACGAATACGATCAATGGAATGATCGATACACTGGCGATTTTTGCCGACCAGGTGACAGCCGTGGCCCGGGAAGTCGGTGTGGAAGGCAAACTCGGAGGCCAGGCGGATGTTCCCGGTGCGGCCGGAATCTGGAAAGACCTTACTGCAAATGTAAATCAGCTGGCTAATAATCTGACAAACCAGGTCCGTGCGATTGCCAGTGTTGCAACGGCAGTAACCCAGGGCGATCTCAGCCAGACGGTGTCTGTCGAAGCGCGGGGCGAAGTATCCAACCTGAGTGATAATATCAATGAGATGATTGGCAATCTGAGGGATACGACTCAGACAAATGAAGAACAGGACTGGTTAAAAACCAATATCGCCCGGTTTACTGGTCTGATGCAGGGACAACGGGACCTGAATGCGGTCGCGAAACTCATTCTTTCTGAAATTGCCTCACTCGTCGAGGCCCAACATGGCATTTTCTACTTACTGGAAAATGACGATGCAGGATCTTTCTTAAAATTAATCAGTTCCTATGCTTATAAGGACCGGAAGAATCTTTCAAACCGGGTTGAAGCGGGCGATGGACTCATTGGACAATGTCTGCTTGAAAAACAACGGATACTGGTCCAAAATGTCCCTGAAAATTATATCAAAATCAGGTCGGGCCTGGGAGAAGGAACCCCGTATAATCTGGTCGTATTGCCGATCCTGTTCGAGGAACAGGTCAAAGCGGTGATCGAACTGGCAACCTTTCATCAATTCAAAGATATTCACCTGGCATTCCTCGAGCAATTGACAGAAAGTGTCGGAATCGTACTGGAAACCATCTCTGCGACTATGCGGACAGAACAACTGCTGAAACAATCCCAAAATATGGCGAGTGATCTGCAAACACAGCAGGAAGAACTGACCGAGACCAATCAGAAACTGGAAGAACAGACGGAGACCCTGCGGGAGTCGGAAGAACGACTCAAGGAACAGCAGGAGGAGTTACAGACCGCCAATTCAGAATTGGGTGATAAAGCGAGGGAACTGGAAAGCCAAAATCAGGAAGTGGAACGGAAAAATGCCGAAATCCAGATTTCCCAGAAAGCGATTGAAGAAAAAGCCGAGCAATTGAAACTGACCAATCAGTACAAATCGGAATTCCTGGCGAATATGAGTCATGAACTACGGACCCCGCTGAACAGTATCATGCTGCTTTCCAGTATGCTTTCGAGAGGGGATTCGGGCGAATTGAGTGAGGAACAAGGCAAACAGCTCGAAGTCATTACCGAATCAGGAAAGGACCTGCTAACCCTAATCAATGAAGTCCTTGATCTATCAAAAATTGAAGCCGGTAAAATGGAGATCAACATCGAAGAGATCAATTTGAAGGAATTTGTTAAAAATATTGAGGGTACATTCAGGCCGCAAATTGAAGAGAAGGGTATCAAATTTGAAATTGATATTCAGAAAAATGTCCCGATGATAATCGAATCCGATCCGGATCGCTTACAACAGGTGATGCGTAATTTCATCTCCAATGCATATAAATTTACTGATAAGGGGTCAATTTCTTTCCGTATCCATGGATTGGACCCTGAAACAGCCGAGCATATTGCACCCTATTGGGCACTGGATAACCGGGTTGTAAAACATCCGGAAAAGTACCTGGTATTTTCAATCAGTGATACCGGCGTCGGGATTCCTGAAGAGAAAAAGACGATTATCTTCGAAGCATTTCAACAGGTGGACGGGACCACCAGCCGCAAGTATGGCGGTACCGGCCTGGGACTGAGTATCTGTAAGGGTATTGCCGATATTCTGAATGGCGCCATTGCCTTAAAAACTGAATCGAACAAAGGTTCGACCTTTTCACTGATATTGCCCATCGATACAGCAATAACGATGACGGAACCATCTCATCATTCTTCTGAAAAACCGGAAAGAGAAACTGTTCCGACTTCGGCGATTGCTGTTTCGGCAGTCAGGGCAGGTACATTTCGGGACGATCGGGAAAGAATTCGCGGGATCGATGAGAAGGTCATTCTCATTGTTGAAGACGATATGAACTTTGCAGCAGTCTTACGGGAGATTGCTCACGAACATGAGTATAAAGTGCTGCATGCCAGTACCGGGACTGAAGCAATCCGCCTGGCCAATGAGTTTATTCCGTTGGGAATTCTGTTGGATATCAAACTGCCAATTGTCGACGGTTGGGAAGTATTGCGTCAGATCAAACAAAATCCCGCTACGCGACATATTCCCGTCCATGTCCTGTCCATTGTCGCGGATGAGAATTTCGGCTATCGCCTGGGCGCCGTTGGATATCTTGTCAAACCAATCAAAAAGGAGCAACTGGAAGAGGCTTTCCAGCGTATAGAAACCATTCATAGTAAAAAATCGAAAAACCTTTTATTGGTCGAAGACAATGATATTGAACGGAACGCTGTCGTTCAACTGATCGAGGATAAGGACGTCAAGGTCACATCGGTAAAAAGTGGAGAAGAGGCCCTGGTCCAGCTGGCTACCGGGAAATATGATACGCTGGTGCTGGACCTCCGCCTGCCGGACATGAGCGGTTTGGACATCCTGAAGAAAATGCATATCTCGCCTAAACTCAAACATATTCCGACTATTATCTATACCGGCAAGGATTTGAGCACAAATGAAGAAAAAGAGATTCGGAAATATGCCGAAAGCATCATCCTGAAAACAGCGGATTCACCGGAACGCCTGCTGGAAGAGACCACGATATTTCTGCATCGGGTTGCCGCCAATCTCGGGAAAGACAAGCAGGATCTTTTGAATAAATTGACTCAGCCGGACTCGATCTTTAAAAATAAAACCGTGCTGGTTGTCGATGATGATGTCAGG
>CAZAKB010000135.1:0-7845 GCA_964485475.1 uncultured bacterium | reverse complement strand
CGGGAGGCATATAATCGGGCAGGCGGATGGATCGGCGGTGATATTTGGTAACCATTTTTAAAAGGGGCATGGCATGCTTCGCCCCTACTTTAAATATGCACATCGTTATACAAGGCAGTTCTCTTACTTGTCCGGGAATGCTTTCAGGACATCGGACACCAGTTCGTCCATGTCCCAGGCGTCCCGGTTGCGGGACAATCCCAGCCGGACCAGGACCAGATTGTATGAAAGAATGATGATCACCCGCTGGCCGTCATGGCCGTTGGCATAGTACAGGTCATCGGGCAAGTCCGGGTACTTCCGGTTTTGCGAATGGCGGGGATTGCCGGCATTCAGCCAGAAATGGGCGCCGTATTCACCCTGTGGCGCTTTTGGCGTTGGCGTCACAGTGTAATCCACCCATCCTTCCGGCAGGATGCGGATTCCGTTCCAGACGCCGTCCTGAAGATACAGTTGACCAAAGCGGGCCCAGTCCCGGGCGCTGGCGAACATGAAGGATGAACCAACCAGGATTCCGGTAGCGTCGGGTTCAAAAAGGACGGTGCTCATATTCAACGGTTTGAACAGTTCCTCACGGTAAAAGCGATGATAATCTTCCATGGAGCCGCCGACATAGTGCCGAATGGCGCGGGAAAGGATATTGGCGCTGCCGCTGGAATAGTACCAGACACTGTCGGGCTCGGCAACGAGGGATTCACTGGCCGCAAAGCTGGCTTTGTCCCGGGTATCGTAAAGCATCTTAGTTACGCCGTATTTGAGTTCATATTCTTCCACGAAATGCAGACCGCTGCTCATTCGCAATAATTGATCGATGGTAATATTATGCCGGGGATCTTCGGGATCGCTCCATTCCGGAACGGGGGCCAGATCATGCACCGATAATTTTCTTTCTCTGACCAAAATACCCAGCAGAGCATTGATAACGCTTTTACTCATCGACCAGCCGATTAGTTTTGTGTTTTGATCAATTCCCGGAGCATAGCGCTCGGCGATGATCTGACCGTTATGAACGATAACAACGGCACGGGTACGCTTTGGGTTTTCCGGATTCGTTTCGGTAAAGGCATTATCAACCGCCTGCCGTAGTAAGTCCGGGTCAATTTCATCAGAGATATTATCCAAATCGACAAGATCACCGGCCGGCCAGGGCAGACCGGCTGAGGCACTATTGTCCCATTCGGGGATTTCGGGTAATTGGATAAGTTCGCCTTTGCGGGGTACCAGGGTGATGCCATAACCGTCCCGGAAGACGGCTTTCCGACGGGCGGCGCCGGCCAGGGATGCGATAACGGTCTTTTTGTCGTAATCAACCTTGAACTTCAATAAGCCCTTGATCGGATTATCGGGAAAATCGGTCCAGGCCTCAGCAGGGCTTTGACCGGCCACGAATATCCCGGACCCGATCATCTTTGCCGTATAACCTGTAGCGACCGGTCCGATTGTCGCCGACACATATAGAAAAGCGGCGATTATCAGTACCAAAACGATACCCAGAACCAGCAGTGACCGTTTCATCCAAACCTTCATGATGACCTCCTCATTAACAACATTGCCTTGCCCGCAATTTCGTCATCCTGTGGCGGATTTTCAATGCTATTTTTTAACAGGGGAATTATTTACGGAATAAGAGTGTGCTATCCGTGTAAAAATTCCAGGTCATTCTGGACGCCCAACTGGCGGGCCAGTTTCAGGGTGATTCCGAAAATATCCTGCACATCCAGGGGTTTGTAGAGGTAATCATAGGCCCCGGTTTGCAAGGCACGTTCCAGCATGTCTTCATTGCGAAAACCGGAAATCATGACGGCAATCAATTCAGGATCAAGCTCCTTTAACCGGATCATCGTCTCCAGCCCATCCATGTCAGGCATAAACAGATCGATGAATGCGATATGGAAATGATATTTACTGAGAATATCAATAGCGCTTTTCCCGCTGTTTACGGTTGTGAGATGGAAGCCGGTATTTTCAAAAATTGCTTCGAAGGAGTCCAAAATATCCCTGTCATCATCGATAACGATAATATTTAATGTGGTTGGTTTTTGCATGATAATACCTCTGTATTTCAGTTGTTTAATTCATTTTCAATGGAACGATTGTGCTCATTAGGATTTCTTTTACATTTAACGGCTTGAACAGGTAATTTTCCGCACCACTATTCAGGGCCGCTTCCAGCATGTAAGGATTGCGAAAACCGGAAATCATGGTCGTGATGAGACTCGGACACAATTCTTTCAAGCGCAGCATCGTCTCCATCCCGTTCATAACCGGCATATAGAGATCGATGAAGGCAATGTGGTAGGGTTGTTGCTTTAATTCCTCAATTGCGGAAATGGAACTTTTAGTGAGAAACAGATGAGCACCGGAGCCTTCGAAAATCGATTTGAAGCATTCAAGGATCTCGGGATCGTCATCAATCACCATGATTCTTAAATTGTTTCTTTGCTCCATAGTTTTATCCATTTTAGTTACTCCTGGTTTTTCGCTTCATACTTGCCCAGTTTTTTCAAGGCGTCCTCGGAAAGACGTTTTTCCGGTATCAATTCGGATCGGGCCATTTCCGAAGTCATAATTTTGGGTGTCAGAAATACAACGAGTTCAGTCTTCGTCGATTGTTTAACTTTGCTGCGAAATAATGCTCCGATCAATGGGATCGATCCCAAAATCGGGACCTTGCTGATGGTTTCGGTTGTGGATTCCCGCATCAATCCGCCAATCACCACGGTTCGGCCGTTTTCGACGGTGACTTTGGTATCGGCTTTACGGGTGGCGATGATCGGCACACCATCGGGTGTCTGTCCATTCTGAAAATCCGCATTGGGTCGGATTTGAATCGTGATTGTGTTGTCATTATTGACATGCGGTGTGACGGATAATTTGACCGAAGCGGATTTAAATTCATAGGAGGTAATACCATACTGATTCAGGACTTTAAAGGGAATCTGGTCGCCAACCTCGATCGTCGCTTCTTCATTGTCCAGGGTGACCAGGTAGGGTTTGGATAGAATATTGAGATCATAATTGGTCTGAATCGCATGCATGACGACATCAATGTGGGTGTTTAAAATCCCGATTCCCAATCCCTGGCCAATGGGTAGACTTGGTCCCCATAGGCTTCCGGTTCCGTCGAGATATTCCGTTTGACTGCTCGCAGTTCCAGATGAGGCTGAACCCGACCGACGCAGATCAAATCGTGTTCCGACTCCATCGGACGAACTGGCAAGGTCCGGGTCTTTCCAGAGCCATTCGATGCCGGACTCGTTGTTTTTGGATAAGGATATTTCAGCGATTGCTGCTTCAATGTAAATCTGGGGTGTCGGGCGGTCCAGTTCTTCCAGCATAACCTCCAGCAGTTCGAGGGTTTCCGGATTTTCACGAATGATCAGGGAATTTGTCCGTTCATCGGCAATGACGGCCCCGACATTCGGTGTTACGATACTTTGCAACATTTTCTGTAATTGCAGGGCATTGGAAAAGTGGCAGGGATACCGTCGGATTTCGGTCTCCCGCATAATACGATGCTTATCACTGACAATATAAACATCGACACCCTCGACCCGACGAAAGCCCAAATCGTTGGATTCCATAATTACCGAAATTGCTTCATCCGGATACATATCTTCAAGGTTGACAGTCAGACGACGATCTTGGATTGCCGGATCTACAACGAATTTCATTCCTGTCTTGGACTCGAGTATTTTCAGTACATTATAAATGGATGCGTCTTTGGTGTTGATTGATATTTTCGATCCGGATTCTGTCTGGGCAAGAGCAAATAGAGTGAAAAGGAGAGTCAGTATGGTTGTTATTTTGATATGTGCATTTTTCATTATTTGAGCCTCAAATTATTGTTCATTCGATAACCGGTGCTTGCAGAAACAGATTTTCTTTTTCGGAACGCAATTGAACACCCTTTTCGTTTATAGACAGGATTGAATACTTACCGATTCTATCAGATGTTTTATAGATATCTCCATTGATGATTGCCATTGGATTCTCTTTATCAAAAATGATTCCGTTTAATGTTATCTGTAATTTTGGTTTCGGTTTGGGTTTTACTTTTTCGTTGACTGTTTTTATCTGAGAATTGGATGGTGATTGGCTTTTAACAGTTTTACTATTCGATTTGTTTTTTATTGAACTGGTATATTGAAAGGGGTCCCGGAGATTGCCAGGAATTGGTATACTCAGATTTTCCGTCAGTTTTTCAGGAGTGCTGGGTCCGGTATTAACATATTTTGTGACATCAGCCAGTACATTTTTAAATATTCCGATCTCTTCCTGGATAGCACTAAGATTTGTCTTGAATGTATATTGGGAACCCATTTTGGGCATTTTTTGTAATTGCAGAAGTAATATCAGAGGTAATATCAAAAGCAGTGTAATGAGAATAACGAGTTTATGTTTTATTGTACCCATTTTAATTTGTGATGGTATAGATGTTGACGTTATATGAATAATCATTACCCTTGGCTGCCGGATTGATTGTAAAATTATCGATCAGTAACCAGTATTTTGACTGCTCTAAATTGTTAAGGAAAGATAAAAAGTTTTGATAAGTCCCGTTTAACTGCAATGCGACCGGTATTTTCCGGTACTTTTTAAGAATTTTTCCTGCGGGAGGCAGAGGATCGATATAGCGTAGGGTCAGTTTTGAGGATTCAACAATCTGGTTCAATTCTCCTAATACTATTGAAATATCATTTCTGGGCAGGACCCTGGTATCGAAAAGTTTTTGCTGATCTTTATAGAAATCAATTGTGTTCTCAAGAGTTTTGAGTGTTCCATCAATATCTTTAAAATTTGTATTAGCGATCATCTCATCCAGTTCGTTCTTCTGGGCTTTCAATAGTTGATAACGCTTAAGCTGTGGTTTAATGATCAGGAAATTGCTGAGAGCCATTGACCCGGAATAGATAAATATTGCCACGATCAGCCAAAGAGGCCTGAATAGGTTATTAGCTATACCAGATTCTTGTTTGAAAACTGAACTCATGTTATTTGACCACCATTGAAAAGGATATAATCGGTTCATTCTGGCTTTTTTCGATTCGGGTCTCAACCATTGAAATCGTTTTTAATTGATGCATAAATTTTGCGTCATCCGACAGGTCCTGTTTGTACTGATTCAGCTGGTCACTACCGGTATTGTCAGCGTTGATAGTTGCTACTCCACTGAAATTTATATACTCGTTGTTTTTAGGGCGAGTCGTGATTCGAATTTTATTAATGCGGATATTGTCCGGGGTCAGTGCAGAAAGAGAAAGCATTTTAGATAACCATAGCCGGGGACGATGGACCTGCTGCTGATAATCTGCGATGGTTGTTTCCCATTTGGATTTTTGCTGATATAGGAATTTAATCCGCTGGAATTTGGGACTCTGACCGATAATCTCACCACTGATATTATTTATTTCTTTCATGTATATCGATGAAATAAACTGATTAGTCTGATAAATATGAAACAAGGTGAATCCTGAAAATATCCAGAGCATTACATAGGATAGTGATAATGTAAATTTAACTCTCTGCTGTTTTTTTTGCAGTTTTGATTTACCCAGCAGATTGATATATATAGGTTCCATATTAATCTCTTAGCGCTAATCCGATTGCGGTTGCGTAATGTGGCCCGGTTAGTAGAATCGAATGATCGGTAGAATTAAAATCGAACCGCTTGCTTTTAAGTGGATTCCAACGGAAAACCGGAATTTTTGTTTGCTGGGCAATGAGTAAATCAAGGCGATACAGAAAGGCACTGCCGCCTGTCAGGAAGATTTTTGCAGCTGATTCCTCGCCATAGAGAATCTGGTACTGAATATTAGCATTGCTAATCAAATTCGATAATGAATTAGAAAAGCTGTTGAGAATTTTCTGCCACTCAATAGCTGAGAAGCTGATTTTATCATTATATTCTGAATCAGAAAATTTCTGGCTATTAAACAGGATTTTCTGTTTTTCGGCATCCTGAAATGAGGTGTGCAGCATGGATTCGATCTGTCGGGTAATGTGATTTCCACCGATCGGCTGGGATGAGATATAGGGACCATGATCGGGGTGAACAATGATGAAAGTGGTTTTTTCGGCGCCGATATTGAGGAGAATGATCGTTTGGTCTTCAGTTAATGGATTGAGGGCAACAAAACTGTTGTAGATTGCCAGTGAGTCGATATCGATACTCTGTACTTCAAGACGGGTTCCTGAGATTATTTCCAGCTGGTCATTCAGTGCTTCATGGGATGCTATCCCGACAATAATCGCCATACTGTTTTTGATTTTATCGCGGTTAATAATATGGTAATCGTATTCCACGGTATCAATCTCAGCTGAAATCATACTTGCCAGGTTCCAGCGCAGGGTGGATTTAATTTCGTCCCCGGAAAGCAAGGGGATTTCGACGGTCCTGATTTCAGAATCAATATCCGATAAAGTTGCATGAACTTTCCGCACGGAAAAAGGTAGATCGTGAACGATATCTCTTAATACCTGGGTAGTGACAGTAGAATTTAAATCCATATGACTGTTCGCTTTGTCGGAGAAACATAAATCATAATGCCTCAGAAATTCGATTTTAAGGGAGTGCTTTTTACGCAAACCGACCATTTTTATGGAATTATGACCAATATCCAAACCAACACTGATTGCCTCTTTAAACATCATTAATTCAACCTTCTCCAGGTACCCATTTTAAATAATTTGTACGTGTCCAGATCTTCCGGATATTCAAATCCCGGGGGAGTAGCGTAATACTGAGGATTTCCCAGATCGTCGATTATTGCTCCGGATTTTAATTCAATTTCGGGCGCGATAATTGGTCCCGATATCAGACTACCTTTGATGCAGATAAAGTCATTTGAAAAGATAGCACCTAAAATTGTCAGGTTCGGTACACCAGTTATTTCATTAATTTCAGTGTAAGTTGAATCGTATGAAATTATTGCCGGATAATAGATAGTCGTATCGGGTACCTGTTGGGCGATTATGGTAACAGTTCCGACAAATTTAATCCCGGTTGTAGCGATCAATGTCCCCTCTAAATACGTCCCATTTTTTGCGTCTATATGTCCATTTATAAAATGAATTCCTTCCGGTAAAACGGAACTGAAAACCTGATCAGAATAATAGACATAATCGGCAATCGACAGGTAGTAGGACAGATCAATGGCAGGAAGTACAAAAAATTGGGAAATATCACTCACGGTCCCCGATGTCAGTGTAAAGTGACTGGTATCCAGATCTGAACCAAACGATATACTATGAAAAAAAACATTATCTTCCAGCAGGTCCCAGGACAAACATGTTGAATAAGTTCCGGTGACTCCGGTGGCAGTCAATGTCAGATTGATAGTGTCTACTTCGACACTGACTGAACTTGTACTGAAAGATGCATCGCTATCGATACCCTGATTGACCCGCCACAAGGCAATGTTCAAACCGCTTTCAGCATTAAAGTAAGATTGAGTTTTTTGAATCTCATGCCGGCTGAACATAATTTCCTGGGATGCCAGAGACAGCAATGTCGAGCCGATGATCGTCATAAACAGGAAAAAAACCATTACCATTGCCAGAACAGTGCCGTCTTCAGATTTCAGGTTTTTCATAAATGATTTCATGATCAGAAAATTAGATCCAGGTATGTTTGAATTAATTCATTACCGAATAAAATGGTGATGAGAGTCGCGGCTGTGATAAAAGGTGCCAAAGGCAATCGACGACCGACAACAGTTTGTTTCTTTAATGCGATAAACAAGACATAAATTGATGCCAGTGTGAATGATAAAATCAGGATGAACAGGATATATTTGGCACCGGTGAAAATGCCGATCATCGCAGCCAGTTTGATATCGCCGG
>CAZAKB010000134.1:0-7882 GCA_964485475.1 uncultured bacterium | reverse complement strand
TTTGGGAGTTTTTATTTATATACCAAATCATCTACCAGATTCTGGCGATTTCTTCAGGGGTTCTGAAGAGAGTCTGGTCATCAGTAACATTGAATGCTTTGTGGAATTCCGGTAAATTTGAAACAGGTCCATTCGTACGGTATTTCGCTGGTGAGTGAACATCGGTTTTTAGACGTAACAGCTGATTTTCTCTTCGGATATTTGTTCTCCAAACCTGGGCCCAGGAAAGATAAAAACGTTGTTCCGGAGTAAATCCGTCAATTTCAGGATTGGTGGGGTTTTTCTGCATCGCGATCTGTAATGCCGTATAGGCTATTGTGAGTCCGCCCAGATCAGCAATATTTTCACCGAGAGTCAATTCTCCGTTTATCTTAAATGTATCAAGAACAGTATAATTATCAGCCTGTTCGATTACCAATTTTGTTCGCTCATTGAACTTTTCTTCGTCTGCTTTGGTCCACCAGTCATTCAAATTTCCTTCTTTATCATATTGCCGACCCTGATCGTCAAAACCGTGCGTCATTTCATGTCCGATGACAGCCCCGATGCCACCATAATTTACCGGATCATCGGCTTTAAAATTAAAAAATGGCGGTTGCAGAATCGCTGCGGGAAAAACAATTTCATTGACGCCGGGATTGTAGTACGCATTCACCGTCTGAGGTGACATGTACCATTCGGTGATATCGACTGGTTTGTTGATCTTCTTTAATGTTCTTTGAACTTCAAAAGCATTGGCATTTAGGATATTGTTGACGTAGGAATCACGATTTATTTCCAGATCCGAATAATCCAGCCATTTCTCGGGATAACCGATTTTAATCCGAAAAGCGTCCAGTTTTTCCAATGCTTTTACTTTGGTGGCATCACTCATCCAATCAAGGTTTTTAATGTGTTCGGCGAAAGCGTGTTTGAGATTATAGACGAGATCCAGTGCCCGATCTTTTGCTTCGGGAGGAAAATATTTTTCCACGTATATTTGTCCGACGGCTTCTCCCAATGACTGACTGGTAGTATTTAATACTCTTTTCCAACGAGGTTGTAAAGTTTGAGTGCCTGATAAAAACTTTCCATAAAAATCGAAGTTTGCATTCTCAAAATCGGTACTCAGATATGCAGCAGTCTCATTGATCAAATTCCAACGCAGATAAGTTTTCCAGTCGTTTACCGGAACCTGGCGAATCATAATACTGATTTCCTTAAAATATTTCGGCTGAGCAATATTCAAAGTGCTAGTGGGATCGACACCCATTTGAGATAAATATCCAACCCAGTTATATTGAACAGCCATGCGTTGAAATTCCTGCAAGGACATGGGATTATAGATAATTTTTGGATTCCGTTGTTCAACGAGTGTCATGGAGGATTTTGCCAACCGGGTTTCAATTTTCATGACGGTTTCAGCATTCGCTTTTGCATGTTCTTCGGAATCACCAAGTAGCTGAAACATTCGTTGCATGTGTGATTTGTACTCCTTGCGAATCTCATCGGATTGCGGACTGGTATCCGTGTAATAATCGCGGTCGGGCAGACCAAGTCCACCTTGATAAAACCAGCCAATATTCATTGCACTGTTTTTATAATCTTGTTCACTAAAAAAGTTAAACAGGGGAGTGATATTCATTTTATGTAAAAGAACGATCATATTTTGAACGTCATTTAATGATTTGGTTGCTTCAATCCGGTCCAAATATGGCTTGATTGGGGTAAGACCATCCTGTTCAATTTTTTCCGTATTCATTCCGCTGGCATAGAAATCACCGATCTTTTGAATATTCGAGCCCTTTACAGCATTTTTATTATTTGTGGCAGTTTCCATAACTGTTTGCAAATCCTCGAGGTTTTTTTCACGCAACTCTTCAAAAGAACCGTAACGACTATAATCATCGGGAACAGGATTTTTCATTAACCAGGTACCGTTGGCAAACTGGTAAAAATCATCACCCGGACTGACACTGGCGTCCATGTTTGCAGGGTCAATGGCTTTTCGCTGGGAAAAATCACTCTGACTGCAACTGCTTGCAAGTAGCAGACTTAGCAGGCATGGGATAATATATTTCATGGTTGTTCCTTTCTATTTTATCTTACTTTCTTTGATACAACGAACTAAAATTAGTTAATTTTACATAACCGCAAAGTTAAAAAAACAAAAAAGCCGGTTATAAACCGGCTTTTTTGTTTTAGAAATGATTGGCTTACTTGATTTTGATGGCGATGTTTTTA
This sequence comes from uncultured bacterium, assembly GCA_964485475.1. Taxonomy (GTDB): domain Bacteria; phylum Fidelibacterota; class UBA2242; order UBA2242; family UBA2242; genus B118-G9. The sequence goes on along the minus strand of CAZAKB010000134.1, from coordinate 5,659 downwards.
GAAATTGATTCCTTCAATTTCGGAATCGTAACAGTCAATACTCCATCTTTGAATTCTGCGGAGATATTTTCCTGAGCGGAAATCTCCGGCAATCTGAATGACCGCTGAAAGGTACCGTAAACGCGTTCGGTTCGGTGATAATTTTCCTTATCGGTTTTCTTTTCCTGATTCTTTTCGCCGGATATCGTTAGTTGATTATCAGTGATGTTCATCTTGATATCCTCTTTCTTTATTCCCGGTAATTCAGCGGAAATCAGATACTCTTTTTCCGTTTCAGTAATATCCACAGCCGGTGAAAAAGCAGTCAGGGATGTTTCTTCTTCGTTGCTTGTGTTAAAGAATGAGTCAAATAAGCGGTCAAATTCATTTCTAAAACCAAGTGTTGTGCGGGGACTCCATCTTACGAGTGTCATAATGCACCTCCTTATTTTTGGGTTTCAATTTTCAAATAATTGCTTGAGTTACTTAATTTTTACTTCAATCTTTTTCGGAAATGCCTCTTCGACTTTCGGGATGGTGATGCTTAACACACCGTCGGAAAATTCAGCGTCAATCTGATCCCTGTCGACAAGATCCGGGAGCCGAAAGGTTCTGTGAAATTTGCCGAAAACACGTTCATTGCGGTGATATTTATCCGACTTCGAATTCTTATCGGCTTTTTTCTTACCGTCAATCGTCAGGATGTTTTCATTTACATTGATGTTGACATCTTTTTTGTCGACACCAGGTAATTCGATATGCAGGGAATAACTTTTTTCAAATTCCTCAATGTCAACACTGGGACAAATTGAACATTCATTCTTACTGTTTGTTTCGGTTCCGTACACCGAATTCAACAGGTACTCAACTTCGTTGTGATAATCAATCAAAGAACTTCTGGGAATCAATCGTGTAATAGTCATGGCTTTTCTCCTTATACTTTTTAATTTCATTTTCTCAAAAACCGATGATTAATGTCTCAAGTGCCGTGCCGAATATTTGCAGTTATTATTTTGTCATATGAACCGGAAATCTTGTCGATCAATTTCTGCCGGAGTGTCGACGTTGACATTTTTGTCAGGAAGCAATGTCAGCCTCTTTGACGATTCGTCATTAATCAATCCATGGATTCTTGACAATCCAAGGTGTCTTCGGTAAATTCCGGGCGTAATTCAGGAGGTCAATGGTATGGGCAGAGTAAGTTTAAAAAATATGGTTTTTTATGGTTATCATGGGGTTGCCGAACAGGAAAAGATACTTGGCGGTCGTTTTGAAGTTGATCTCAGCCTGGATTTTGATATGACTCCCGCTATTTTATCCGATCATTTAAGCGATACAATCAGTTATGTGGATCTATATAAATTGGTTCATGATGTTGTGACCAACTCAAAGTATTTCCTGATTGAAGCATTGGCTGGTAAAATAATAAATGAAGTATTTCACCATTTCAATCCTGAAAGCGTCTTTATAAAAATTCGGAAACCTGGAGCTCCGGTCAAAGGAGTTTTAGATACTGTTGAGGTGGAACTCGAAAGGACCCGGGCCCAGATGAAGGATGTAAAGTGAGTGTTTCGTCTGTTTATCTTGCACTTGGTTCCAATATGGGAAACAGGGAACAAAATTTAAAAACCGCTTTACAAAATCTGAATACCCATAAAATCCTCAGAGTATGTAATACGTCCAGCGTCTTTGAAACCGAACCGAAATACATTACCGATCAACCGGATTTTTTGAATATGGTAATTGAAGGTACGACAGAAATGGATGCTGTTGGGTTATTGAATGCCTGTAAGCGGATTGAAAAAGAAATGGGACGTAATTTTCAGGAAAAGCGCTTTGGTCCACGAGTTATCGACATCGATATTCTCTTTTACGGTTCGGAAATAATCAGCGAAGAGCGATTGGTAGTTCCACATCCAAAAATTGCAGAACGGCGATTTGTTCTGGAACCTCTGGCAGAAATTGCGGGAGAATTTGTGCATCCACAATTACTTCGGACTGTTTCGGATTTATTAAATAAATGTCAGGATTCTGGCCGTGTTAATAAAATTAAAAGTACACATTCTTGGATAAGTCATTAAATTATAGATAAGAACTGAAAGGATTCATGAAGCATCTATATTACATTGCAATCGAAGGAGTGATCGGAGTTGGTAAAACCAGTTTTGCCAAAATATTATCGGAGCGCATGTCTGCCAGGCTGGTGCTTGAAAAGTTTGAGGAAAACCCGTTTCTTGAAGATTTTTATATCGATCCGGAACGTTACTCCTTTCAGACCCAGCTCTATTTTTTATTAAGCCGGTATCGCCAACAGATGGAATTAAAACAGGTTGATCTTTTTTCAAATCTTCTGGTTAGTGATTATATGTTTGATAAGGATAAACTATTTGCCCACCTGAATTTGAATGAAAAAGAATTTGTACTCTATAATCTGATTGCTCAACTTTTGGAAAAAGAGGTTGCAAAACCCGATCTGGTTGTATTTTTACAGGCAAGTACAGACAGATTGATGGCAAATATAAAAAAACGGGGCCGCAGCTACGAACGGGAAATGTCCAGGGAATATATTGAATCGCTAAATCAGATATATAATGAATATTTCTTTCGTTATAAAGACAGTCCGCTGCTGATTATCAATACCAATGATATTGATTTTGTGAATAATGAGGATGACCTAAACGAACTACTTTCGCTCTTAAAAAAACCAATTTCCGGAACCGTATACTATCATCCTGAACGAAAGGCAAAATAAATGTTTCGGATGCTGTTTTATCTCTTAATATTTTATCTTATCTGGAAGATAATTGAGCCCTATTTGAAAAATTTATTTAACGCTAATCCCGAAGTCAAAGGCAATAGCAACCAGAAAAATATCAATATCGACCCTGATGAAATTGAAGACGCCAGTTTTAAAGAAATAGACGATAATAAATCCTAACCAGGCTTATATCCAGAAATAATGAAAATTGCCATTTATTCAGTAGTAGTAATTGGACTAATGGTTTGTGCATGCGAATCCAATTCAAGCCGATTAAATGACTGGGTAAAAATACTAAAACAGCATCTGGATAAATACCCGGAAATGCAGGCAGCCGATATTTATAAATTGTTATATCAGGGAATTCTGGGACCAGGTCATCTTGGATCTGATGCTGAAATTATTCGAAAATACCTGAATGACGAGTTGTCAAAAATCAAGATCGATCCGGATATTCCGCTTATCGAAAACATTTCGCCTGATTCGGAGTTTGTCAGGATCAATTTAGAAAAATTCAAAAGTCTTGACTTGCCTGCAGAAATGTTAGTACAGGCAGTTATCCTTTCCTCGCGCGATCTGATTTCAGACAAAAAATCATTAATAAAAATATGGAAGGGTATTAAAAAGCAGGTTAAAGCAGGACGTTTGCATACCAATTATCAGGAGTTTTCTAAATATTGTCAGTTTATTGAGGATAACAATTATCCTGTTGTACATCACTCGAAACGATACATGCAGTGCTATTCACCATCATACCGGGTGGTGTTAAAATCTGTCTGGGAAAATAATGTAAAGCATTATATAAAATGATAACGACACTGTTTCTACTATCGGTAATTATCGGAATAATAATTGCCCGAATTCAATTTCGGGCCGCCGATCACAGTAGCTCATTACAAAAAAGCATTTTTCGATTATTAATGATATCGATATTGTTTTCTCTGGTGACGGGCTTGGTTCTTCACCAGACGAATCGCATTGACAGCATTCGGTTTTACCTATACTTGATTTCAACGGGGACATCGGTGGGCCTGTTTATGACTCTTGAGCGAGTAGTGATAAAGTATTGGATTGCCGTTGCTGTAACGACAATTGGGGCCGGTCTGATTAGTTATTTATTTATGAACTATAAAACCGACCATATTACTCGGGGCAGTTTTATTGTCGGGATGGCACCAGGCATCGGATACCTGATTTGGGGCTTTATTAAAAAACAATGGCTTATTAAATATGAAGAAAATAATGATAGTGGACTCTATGATTAATGGTTATAAACGGCTAATTATTTCAGTTTTAATAATGTTCAATCCACTAATATCCCAGCCAATAAATATTCCCGGGCTGGATGAGTATATTCATGATAATATGGAATATTTCAAGGTTCCCGGACTTTCGATTGCAATCGTAAAAGACGATCGGTTAATTTTCGCAAAAGGATATGGTACCCGGGAAATCGGACAAACAAAGAATGTTGACGATAATACATTGTTTGCCATTGGTTCTATCTCCAAATCAACCACAGCTATTGCTCTTGCGATGCTTGAGGATGAGGGTAAACTTTCCTGGAATGATAAGGTTATTCAACATCTACCTGATTTTAAGATGTATGATCCCTGGGTGACGATAGAAATTACAATAACCGATTTGTTAACTCATCGAAGCGGCTTACGAAGTGTCAGTGGCGGCACAATCTGGTACGGATCGGACTTCAGCAGGGAAGAGGTCGTTCATCGGTTACGCGACTTGAAACCGATTAGCAGTTTCCGCAGTGACTATGCGTATCAAAATGTCATGTATGTGGTTGCCGGACAAATAATTCCCTCAATTACCAGAAAAAGTTGGGATGAATTTATCCGTGAGCGCTTGATAACTCCTCTGAGGATGAATCGAACGACGACTACTATGGCAGAATTGTCAGCCCAACAGAATGTGGCAAAACCCCATATTTTAAAAAATTCAGAAATTATTGTTATACCACATCGTGATTATGATAATATCGGACCGGCGGCTTCAATTTATTCATCCGCCCAAGACATGGCGCAGTATGTCCGATGTTTATTGAATAACGGAGAATTCGAAGGAAAGCGACTATTCAGTACAGATAATGCCAAAGAAATGTTTGGTCCCCAGATGACTATTCCTGTGTCGGAATACAGTAGTGAGATGCGGCGCCGGCAGCCACAGTACCGAGCCTATGGTTTTGGCTGGTTTATAGAGGATTACCAAGGGCAAAAAATTATCCGGCATTCCGGAGGTGTTGATGGCATGCGCGCATTGGTTGCTATGGTTCCGGATGAAAATCTTGGATTTGTCATTTTAACCAATCAGGAAGAATACCGGATGTACTATACAGTATTCTACAAACTGCTGGATCATTTTCTTGGTTTTCCTGAATATCCCTGGGATCAGGTTTTTCAGAAATCCCTGGACAGTCCAAGTGAGGATAAATTGCCCAAAATTAGTAATACTCAAATGTCGTTAAATTTAGAAGAGTATAGCGGGGTATACCAGGATCGAATGATTAGTGATATTACCATAAATCTCGTTGATGATCGACTTGTGTTGGCATTTTCTCACACACCAAGTTTTACTGCTGATTTGAAGCATTGGGACGGCGAAATCTTTCGTTTGATTTGGCGTGATCCGACGATTCCAAACGGATTTATAACCTTCAAACTAGATCCGGATAGTGCTGTCATTGGGCTGAAATTTGACCAGCCACAATTACTGGATGTTGATTTTGACGAACTTGATGTCCATCGGCAAAACTATTGATTTATCTTTTGGATTAACGCAAAAAGTGGTCGAAATCAGATAATATTGAGACGAAAAAACGGGTAATTTTATCTGTTAGTTTTCCGTTGCGTGTGTAGGAAACATTATTTAAATTAAGTCTCGTTTTTTGAAGCACTTACAGACGGG
>CAZAKB010000133.1:0-7898 GCA_964485475.1 uncultured bacterium | reverse complement strand
GGATATGGTTTCAACGAAAAGCTTCCCAGGGAATTGATTCCTATTTTTTAGGAAACCGGAATATTCCCTGGTGGGCGCTCGGTGCGTCAGGAATGTCATCGAATCTCGACATCAGTGGAACAATGATAATTGTGGCGCTGGTTTATGCAATTGGTGCTCGTGGATTTTATATCGAAATCCGGGGCGGTGTGACTTTAATTATGGCCTTTTTAATGATTTATATGGGCAAATGGAACCGTCGGGCCGGGGTCATGACTTTGGCTGAGTGGATGAAATTTCGATTTGGTGATGATAGAGAGGGTAAATTAGCCCGGTTCATTACCGCACTGACTTCAATTATTATGACAATTGCAATGATTACCTATTTTGCGATCGGTGGGGGTAAATTTTTGGACCAATTTCTTGGAATTCCGGCCCTTCTTGGTTTGCCATCGGAGTTTTGGGCGGCAACAGTGCTGATTGCCATTGCAATGATCTATACGGTGGCATCGGGGCTCTACGGCGTTATCTGGACCGATGTTTTTCAAGGATCGTTAATATTTATAGCGATTGCTTACATTGTCATTAAAGCGCTCGCGATCGATTTGCCCGATGAATTTTTAGTCTCCATGCCGTTAAAAGAAACCGCCGGAGGCGGATTTAAAACTTATCTCACATCTTTTAAAGAATGGACGACTATTGTTCCTCAGTGGAACCTTAACATAGAGTCAGATTCCGTTTATTCTATGTACAATCTTTTTGGTCTTGCCATCATGTTTTATCTATTTAAGACGGTAATAGAAGGCAGCGGCGGTACCGGAAATTATATGATTCAGCGGTACTTTGCAGCGAAAAATGATCGCGAAGCCGGATTATTATCGCTGTTCTGGACATTTTTGCTCTCTTTCCGCTGGCCGTTCATCGGCGCGATGGCGGTTTGGGGTATATCACTAGCCGGGAGTATTACTGATCCTGAAATGGTTTTACCGGCGGTTGTGGCAACATTGCCAATTGGAATTAAGGGGTTTTTAATCGCTGGATTAATGGCTGCAGCAATGTCGACGTTTGATTCTACCGTGAATGCCGGGGCAGCCTACTGGGTAAAAGATATTTATCTCGAACATATCAAACCAAGTGCAGGGCATAAACAACAAATGAACCAGAGCTATCTGGCGTCGGTAGTGATTGTCCTGATCGGTCTTGGGCTGACTCTTTTTATTAAAAATATCAATGATATCTGGGGCTGGATCACGATGAGTATTGGCGCCGGGATGATTGTGCCGCAATTGATCCGTTGGTACTGGTGGCGTTTGAATGGATATGGCTATGCGATTGGCATGGCAAGTGGGACTGTGGCCGCGATTCTCTGGAAAATTCTAGCACCTGAAGGAACTGCCGAATATCTGGCCTTTATATTTTCCGCCGGTCTTTCACTAACCGGAACAATTATTGGAACATTGGCAACTCAAGCAACTGATGAAAAGGTGCTTTCGAATTTCTATAAAAAAACCCGCCCTTTCGGATTTTGGTCCAAAATCAGGGCTCAATTCTCAGACGAATTTATCTCGAAGATTAATTCTGAGAACCGTCGGGATATTTTCTCGATTTTCTTTGCAGTGCCATGGCAATGTTGTCTGTTTTTAATGTGGCTGATGTTTGCCATGAAACGATTTGATAATTTTTTCATATTATTGATCTTGACCGTAATCCTGTCGGTTATCTTATATCTTTCATGGTTTCGGCATTTATCTACCGAAGTCAAAGAAGAAAAAGAGAAGCAGGTATAATATAAATACTAATCACTTTAGCAGAGTTTAATGACAGGTGATTGGAGGTACGATGAATGAAATACCCGAAGACCTGATGGCTAAACTGGTCAAACTTGGTTTTACGAATTACGAAGCCAGGGCTTACCTTGGGTTGCTTAGGAATAATCCGGCTACCGGCTATGAGATCAGTCATCAGGCTGATGTACCGCGGTCTGTTATTTACTCGATCTTACGAAAATTAGAAACGATGGGTACCGTCATTTCAATTCATGAAAAACCACGGCGATATATACCATTGTCCCCAAAGCAGTTATTATCCTTGCTTGAATCAGACTTTTCCAAACGCATTTCCTCATTAAAAGACGATTTACTGGGATTTAATAATAAACCGGAATCCGAGGGTTTCTGGAATATTCGTGGTTACGAATCCTTAATGGAATTATGTGCTTCACTAATTAACGAGACCAGGAAATCTATCTATATTCATGGATGGAGTCGTGAGATTGAACAGTTAAAAGCACCTTTGATAGCCGCAAAAGAACGGGGTGTTGAAATAACGGTCTTTTCATTTACCGAGGTTGATGAAGAATACGGAAATGTCTATGCCTACGGTATCAAAGATGAGAAATTGTCGAAGTTTTGGGGCCGTAAATTAATTCTGGTAACCGATTCAAAAAACCTGGTGATGGGCTCCGCAGATACTGAAGATGATCAGCAGGCCATTTGGTCTCAGAATAGTGCAGTTATCACCATTGCTGTAAATTACATTATTCTGGATATTACGCTATATGCACAGCGGAACAATCTGGATGTTTCTGAGACGGTTATGAAATTAATGACAGAAAAAGTCGATCACCTGGATCAACTGATCGAAGAAACCAAACAAAAGAAAACTGCATCTAAGTAATTGTCTGTTCATTTTCTCCCAAACAATTAAAAGGAATATAATGAAACCTTCGATATTGCCTATTATAGGACTGCTACTCATAGAAATTGGGTGGTCACAGATGATCACTTCAGATCCGCCTTACCCGACGGAAAAGGACTCGATTGTCATCTATTTTGATGCCTCACAAGCAGTAAGAACAGATTTGGTTGGATATACCGGAGATCTTTATGTACATACCGGTGTAAATACCAATGCCGGGAATTGGAAGCATGTAATTGGGGATTGGGGACTAAATACAACCCAACCTAAATTAACTCGACTATATAATGATGTTTATAAATTAGTAATTGGTTATCCCAGAGAATTTTATTCTGTCACTTCTCCCGATGAAAAAATTTACTCTCTCTGTTTTGTTTTCCGAAGTTCAGATGCCAGCAGGCAATCCGAAGATATTTTCTACGATTTGTTCGAAGTTGGTTTAACCGTATTTTTTGAACAACCGATTGTGGATCTTTCATATGGTCATCCATTGCGATCTCCGGCGTTTTTGAATATGGGTGATACGCTGAAAGTTGTTGGAAAAGCAGCAACCATAAATACTCAGATTCAAACGCTATCGTTGCTGTTGAACGATTCGCTAATACATCAGGTTACGGATTCTGTATTAACTTATGAACTGCAATATACTGAAATGAAAACCGGGTCAGAATTGCTAAGCCTGATTGCTGTGGATACAGCAGGAGCAACGGATACCAGCAATATCTATGTGATTGTAAATCCGACCGCACGGGATATTCCTATTCCGGAGAATGTCAAACCGGGGATAAATATCCTGAATTCTCAATCTGTTGTCCTGGGCCTTTTTGCGCCGTACAAGGAATTCGTATATGTGATTGGCGATTTTAACGACTGGATGGTGGATACTGATTACTTAATGAACCGGTATTATGTGAATGATGACAGTGTTGTCTTTTGGCTGCAAATAGATAGTTTGAGTCCATTGACCGAGTATGGGTTTCAATATTTAATTGACGGAGAGCTGCGGATTGCAGATCCCTACACCGAAAAAATACTCGATCCCGGGCATGATAAATATATTCATGACAGTATCTATCCTGATCTTAAAGAATATCCAGCCGGGAAAACAACTGAGGCCGTGGCAACTTTTCAGACTGTTAAAAATGAATGGATCTGGACTAATACAAATTGGGATAAACCGGAAAAAAAGGATTTGGTGATCTACGAATTATTAATCCGGGATTTTATTGACAAACACGATTATAGCACCTTGATCGATACGCTAGATTACCTGGAAAATCTGGGGATTAATGCCATCGAATTGATGCCGGTGTCAGAATTCGAAGGCAATAGCAGCTGGGGGTATAATCCTTCATTTCATTTGGCATTGGATAAATATTATGGTCCAGCATTCGATTTTAAACACTTTATTGACGAATGCCATGGTCGTGGGATTGCCGTCATTATGGATATGGTCTTAAACCATGCCTATGGACAATCGCCATTGGCCCGGATGTACTGGAACTCTTCTCAGAGTCGGCCGGCGGTGAACAATCCCTGGTTCAACGAAACTTCGCCCAACACAGCCTATTCCTGGGGCAGTGACTTTAACCATGAAAGTGAACATACCAAATACTATATTGACAGGGTCAACCAGTTTTGGATCAGCGAATATCATGTTGATGGATTCCGATTTGATTTTACAAAGGGATTCACCAATAAAAGCGGTGACGGCTGGGCGTATGATGCTGCCCGAATCGCTATATTGAAACGGATGTCCGATGCGATCTGGAGTGTCGATAGTACAAGTTATGTCATCCTGGAACATTTTGCTGATAATTCAGAAGAAAAAATCCTTTCGGCCTATGGAATGATGCTCTGGGGAAATTCAAACTGGAATTATGCCCAATCTGCAATGGGCTACTCATCGGAGTCTGATTTTTCATGGGGATTTTATAAAAATCGTAGTTGGAGCGATCCTTACCTGGTTACCTATATGGAAAGCCACGACGAAGAGCGGCTCATGTACAAGAACCTTACATACGGGAATTCCTCGGGAACATATAATATCAAAAATCTGGAAACTGCTCTGAAACGACAGAAACTCGTTAATGTTTTTTTCCTGACCTTGCCGGGTCCGAAAATGATCTGGCAGTTCGGGGAACTGGGTTATGATGTGTCAATAGAAGAAGACTGTAGGGTTTGTGAAAAACCAATATATTGGAACTATTACGAGGACGTATATCGTTTGAGTCTTTATAAAACAATTGCAGCATTATTAAAATTGCGAAGTGAAAACGATGTTTTTACCAGCCCCAGTACTAATGCCAGCATGTCAGTGGGCAGCAATGGCAAGCGAATTATTTTAACCGGTTCTCCAAATGCTATCATTATCGGTAATTTTGGGGTCACAACGCTTTCAATTGCCCCTAATTTTCAACATGCCGGGAATTGGTACGATTATTTTTCGGGCGATACTCATTACGTCGAAATTACCACTGATCCGATTGAATTGGCGCCCGGTGAATTTCATATTTTTACTGACCAAAAACTGGAAACACCCGATCCGGGACTAATTAATGGCATTGATGATGACATTCAACAGTATCCGGTTCAATTTATCCTGCATCCGAATTATCCGAATCCTTTTAATGCAACAACGACTTTCCGCTATGAGGTCGAAAAGCAATCGGCACTCCAAATCAGGATTTTTGATCTAAGCGGGCGGGAGGTCTATTCCGGCAATCGTTTTTCCCGGAATCCGGGACGCTATAGTTTTGTATGGAATGGCAGGAATAATGAAGGACAGATTCTCCAGTCCGGTGTCTATTTCCTAACGTTGCAGCGGGATAATGAGCGGAAAGTCCAAAAGATAACGCTTCTAAAATAAACGTCTGATTTTACTGGATATCAATGTAGAAAGCGGTGAAGTTTTCATAGGCTCGTCGCAGTATTGTGGTTATATTTTGCCGGAATTAATACTTGATAAAATTATGAACGAACTGAGCCTGTATATTCACTTTCCTTTTTGTTTGAAAAAATGCCGGTATTGTGATTTTTATTCAGAACCATACAATTCCACAATAGTAGATCTATGGCTTGATGCACTTATCAAAGAAATCGATTTTTGGAAGCAAAACTATTCAGATTTCAACGTTCATACTTTGTTTTTAGGCGGTGGAAGCCCAAATTTGCTTAATTCAGGTCAATTTACACGATTGCTAGAATCCCTGAATACAGCATTTAATTTGAGTGAATTGAAAGAGTTTACGGTTGAGACCAATCCCATTAAGCGGGACCGGGAATTTCTTTCGCTTTTGAAAGATTCTGGTGTCAACCGGTTGAATGTTGGCGTCCAGTCGTTTATCAGAGATGAACTTCAGATCCTTGGAAGGATTCATACAGTTGCTGATGTAACTGATATGTTTAATAATCTGAACAAGGTTGGTTTTGAGCATATTGGTTTGGATTTGATCTATGGTATTCCCGGACAATCAATTGACACTTGGCAGGATTCACTAAGTCGGGCACTTAAAAGTGGCGTTGATCATTTGTCATTATACAATTTGAGTTATGAAGAGGGTACGCCGCTTTTCAAATTGCTTGACCGGGGAAAAATCAGTCCGGTTGATAATGAGATTGAAAAACAGATGTATTTGGAAGCCAGCCAATTATTGTTTGAAAGAGGCTTTAATCATTACGAAATATCGAATTGGGCTAAACCGGGCTGCGAATCCAGGCATAATCGGGCTTACTGGGAAGGCAAGCACTATCTGGGACTGGGGCCGGCGGCCCATTCCTATGATGGGAAATCACGTTGGTGGAATGTCCGTTCCATAGATAAGTATATTGAGCAGATTACTACAGGACATTTGCCGGTTGATTTCCGGGAGGAACTGACCGAGCAGGACCGTGAGATTGAACATCTGTTCCTGCGATTGCGAACGAGTGACGGCCTTTCCCGTAGTCAGTTTGAAAATCTTTTTCATATTGATTTCAGCAGAATAATCGATAAACTGACAAAATTAAATCTTGATGAAGAATACTGGATATTCGATGGTCGTCAGTTTAAATTAACACCCGGTGGCTGGTTTGTCAGCGATTCAATTATTTATACGATTCTTGGATTTATTGAGGAGATACGAAATGATTATAAAAAAGGTTGAATCCGTTCCTAAAATCGATATCATCGAGGATGGAGTCAAAGGTGTTGTAAAGCAGGTTTTGCTGGGGCCCGATGACGGAGCCCCGAATTTCATCATGCGGCAATTTACCGTTGAACCAGGTGGCTATACCTTTTATCATACCCATGATTTTGAACATGAGATTTATGTAGTATCGGGGTGTGGAGTTGCCAGAAGCGACCGGAATGAAGTACCTTTCTCAAATGAGACAGCGATTCTGGTGAAACCGAATGAAATTCATCAATTTGTCAATAACGGAAGTGAGCCGCTGGTTTTCTTGTGCCTGATTCCGAAAATGTAGTTGAACTTTTTTATACGTTGTATGTTAAATGAATATCTTAGCACAAAGTATTGAGGAATAAATGACAAAAGAGACCAAAAAACCGTTACTGAAACCCAGTGTCAAACAGGAAATCAAATCCTGGGTTCTAATCATTCTGATTGCACTAGGTATAAAGCAGACGATTGTTGCATCCTATCATGTTCCTACCGGGTCCATGGAAAATACCATTATGACCGGCGATTTTCTGTTCGGGAATAATTTTATATATGGTTCCAGGACTCCGGACTGGATCGGAATTCCCTATACGCGTATGGGCTTTCATATTCCATGGTTCCGTCTGCCTTCCATAAAAGAACCAGAGCAAGGGGATATCGTCATATTCAAGTATCCTGAAGATCAATATGTTCATTACGTCAAGCGGTGTATTGGTGCGCCGGGCCAGACTATCGAAGTTGTCAACAAAGACGTGTTTATTGATGGTGAACGCTATCCTGATCCGAAATATTCAAAATATGTTCGTCCAACGACTTATTCTGAATACTGGAAAGATTACAATATTTTTCCGAGAGGCGCCGGTAACCAGGATAATTACGGACCGATTTATGTTCCTAAAGTGGGTGATACCTTGCGCATTGGTGAGTACCAGACGCAGCTATTTAAAAACGTCGTGGAGCTGGCCCATCATTCGTTTTATGTCCAAGATGGGAAAGTGGTCATCGACGAAAATGAACAGGATTACTATGTAGTCGAGCAGGATTACTACTTCATGATGGGGG
>CAZAKB010000132.1:3673-8122 GCA_964485475.1 uncultured bacterium | reverse complement strand
AACAAACGCTTTACAAAACTCTACAACTACCCCGTTCTGTCCTTTTTCGGAAATCAGTTAGCCGATGTTGGGCAACAATCCAATCCAATCATTCTATATCATGGACAACTGGTTCCGGCCCGGAAAATTGATCTGATGATAACGGCAATGAAATATGTCAAGCCGGAATTTCCGGATGCCCGGCTGATAATTGTCGGCAGTGCAACAAAAGAGTACAAAGCCGAACTTGACCGGATAATTGATAAAAACCAATTACAGGATGTGGTGGAGCTTTGCCCGCCGGTTCTCTATGAATCTATTCCCGATCTGTTGCGTACTGCCTGCATCGGATTTTCCTCGCTGACGCCCAATGAATCATTCAAGCATTCACTTCAAATCAAACCCTTTGAATTTATGGCCATGGGAATACCGGTGTTGGGATGCCGGGTTCCATCGATTGAATTTTATGTCAAAGAAACCGGCGCTGGCATCGTTGTTGACCCGGTTACACCTGAAAATCTCGGCATGATCCTGAATGATCTGTTAGCACACCCGGAAAAACGTCTCGAAATGGGCATTAATGGACACAAAGCCGTCACGGAAAAATACAACTGGAATGTCATGGAGAAACAACTTTACTCAATATATGCGAAGTTACTGAAATGCTGAAAATCCTCTATATATCCCCGGAAAATACTGTTGGCATTTTATCCTACTGGAAAAAGGCCCACGAACTCAATGGCAATTATTGCCGGTTTGTAACTTTTTACCGAACAGCAGCCGGTTATGAAGAGGATATTTTACTGAATCTGCCCCTGATTGCCTCAAAACCCTGGTATATCGATTTCAGACGATGGATGATACGATCAACAGAAGGCCGGGAATCTCATTCCAACCTTGAGGGCTATCCGCCAATCTGGAATCCGCCGACCTGGCAGAAAACGCTCTGGCAAATGCGAGAAACGCTCTGGCGCCCGAAGATAAACCGCGTTATTCGCAAATATGACCTGGAAAATTTTGATGTTTATCATTTTGAATGGGGGTTGGATTTTTACCGCAACGCTGAATTTGCCAGAAAAATGAAGGCCCGAGGGAAGAAAATCATCTGTCATTTTCACGGTCAGGATTTACGAAACAGAGGAGTCATTCCCGAAATGGATGCTATCAGTGATCTGAATTTGACCAACGAACTCGATCTAACCTATATGCACCCAAATTTAAAGTACTTATTTCTGCCCTACGATGTCCGGGCATTCGATATAAAACAGTCCGTTGGTGACCCGATTACGATTTGTCACGCCACTACCAACCGAATTATTAAAGGATCAGATCTCATCATAAAAACATGCCTGGATCTGGAAAAGAGTCACGGAATCAAATTTATCCTCGTTGAAAATCAGCCTCATGAAAAAGTTATTGAATTCAAGCGTCAGTCCGATATCTTTATCGACCATGTCGGCGAACTGACCTGGGGTTACGGGATGAATTCACTGGAGTCGCTGTCCCTGGGAGTCGCCAGCGCAACCTATTTGAATAACACTTATGAAAAATTCATTCCAGATCATCCATTTATCAATATCCGGCCTGATAATATAAAAGATGTGCTGGCCCATTATATTGAACACCCGGAATTAATTCTGCAAAAAGGCAAAGAAGGCAGAGAATGGGTGGATAAATATCACGATTATCGTAATGTCATCCAAAATCTTTACAAATATTATCGGCAAATCGGAGTAAACCTTTAAACATGCGTATCACTTTCGTTTTACCCGGTTTTATATCAATCCCCGTGGGCGGCGTAAAAGTTGTTCATGAATATGCCAATCGTCTATCTGAAAAAGGCCATTTTGTAACCCTGGTTTATCCGATTCATCTGCAAACAAATTTCCGGTATTTTCTGAAAAAATTCCTGGTGAATCAATATGACAAGTATACTAAGAACAGCCGGGAACTGTATTACACGCCCAATCCTAAAGTATCAGTACTTACAGTCAAAAATATCAGTGAAAAATACTTGCTCGATGCCGATGCTGTCATCGCTGTAGGATGGCAAACAGCCGAATACGTTTATAGATTACCCCATATCTGCGGTAAAAAGTTTTACCTTTTACAGAGTTATGAAACATACTTTAAAAACAAAAAACAGATATTAAATACTTACCACTTACCCATGCAGAAAATCGCAATATCCAATTGGATTATTGAGGAATTACATAACATAAGTGAGAACGCAGAAGGTCGAATTCCTAACGCAATTAACCCGGCCGAATTTTTTCTTGAAAACGAAACTGATCAACGACCGACAGATATCATTACTTTGTACCATCCGGCAAAAATAAAAGGCGCAAAGGAAATGCTCACCGTTTTAAAAAACCTAAGGAAAAAAATCCCTCAACTAAGTGCTACATTTATCACCGCAAGACACCCAATCCGTTCATTACCATCCTGGATAAATGTTGTTATCCAGCCTTCCATTGCTGATCTGCGCCTTCTTTATAATCATAGTAATATTTATCTGCACACCAGTCATTGGGAAGGTTGGCCATTACCGGTAATGGAGGCTATGGCCTGTGGGTGTGCGGTAGTGGCCACCGAAAACAAGGGTGTTAAGGAATACTTAATTCCCGAGCAGAATGCATTGATGGCACCGATAGGGGACACGAATACGCTTACAGCGCAAGTGAATCACTTGCTAAACAATTATCAACAAAGAAAATTACTGGTTGAAAACGGACTTAAAACTGTAAATCAATTTTCCTGGGAATCATCAATTACAATTCTTGAAAATATTTTACACCGAAATACATAATGAGCGAAAAACCTACAACAGTTTCAGTCATCATTCCAGCGTATAATGCTGCTAAAACTTTATCTCAATGTTTGAATTCCATTCTTCACCAGAATTATCCAGCAGATAATGTGGATATTCATATCGTCAATGATGGCTCCACTGACAATACAAATGACGTATTACAACAGATAGTTCTATCCAATCATGTTCAAATTCACAGTCATGACGTCAATAAAGGATTAGCGTCGACCAGGAATACCGGCCTTCAGCATTCAATCGGAGAAATCATCATATTCCTGGATGCTGACATGGAAGTATCACCCGATTTTATTGAAAACCACGTACAGTTTCATAAAATATCCAACGTCGGCGGCGTACTTTCGGCGTTAATACCAGCTCCGGAAAATCCAATCGACAAATATCAGAAATACCTTTATAAATCCAAACGCGGCGCGATCAAATACGATTCAACGGAATCACTCCCTTTTTCTGTATTTCTATTTAATTGTACATCTGTTAGAAAAGAAGTACTTGACAATATTGGATTATTTGACGATAAAATTACCAAATATGGCGGCGAGGACACTGAATTCGCTTTCCGGCTCTGGCAGAAATACCCCCAAGGCCTGTATTATGCACCCAATATTAAAGTCATTCATCACCACTATCGCCCCTTAAATACAGTATTGGAAAATGTCCAAACCTTCGGTCGTGAAGTCGTTCCATATCTGGTTCAAAAACATCCGGAATTTGATAGCTTGTACGGCTATTCCTTTGTTTGTCCGCCATCGACATTCATTGGACTATTTAAAAAAATACTTGGAATCTCCCTTAAATCCAAAATCACTTTTAAAATACTAATTTTACTTTACACGCTTTCACCATATCCCATTTCCAACAGAATCATCCGCCTGGTACTGGCGTCGGCACTATGGCAGGGAATTGCCAGATCAAAAAATGATTTGGCTCTGTAGTGATAAATCCTTTTATTATCCTCATGTTTTCTCTAATTTTGCGGTTGTTTAAATTCGGTTTGACTATGAATAAACGAAAACATACTATCACCATTTCTCTGGCAATCAGCTTGGTTGTGCTTTTTTCGCTGCGGAGTTCATTCGCTGACGAACTGAATTTATACCTTAAAAACATTTCGGCGGATTCCGTTGAAAACGTTTTACTCGTAGATAAATCTCAGCAACGGTTGTTGGTTTTAAAAAGCAATGCACCACAAAACACTCAGGCGATCGATACATTTCGGGTTACTACCGGCAAAATCGGCGGCAACAAGGAAAAAGAGGGTGACCGGAAAACGCCGGAAGGAATCTATACCATAATTTCTTCAATTCCGGGAAAACAATTACCCGCTATGTACGGTCCCATGGCATTCGTTCTTGACTATCCCAACCGCGTGGATAAAATTCAGCACCATAACGGCTCCAATATCTGGATTCACGGCCGGGACGAAGAAATTATCGGCTGGCAAACCGAGGGGTGTGTGTCTCTCGAAAACAACAAGCTCTTGGAATTAAGTAACTATATAACATTGCAAAAAACACCGGTTATTATCATCGACAGCCTTTATCACAACGGTCATTCCTCGGCTGCCTATGAAAAATTCAACCTTAGTGACTCACTAATCATCAATTGGGTGGATTTTTGGGAAAAGGGAGAGATTGAGA
>CAZAKB010000132.1:0-3573 GCA_964485475.1 uncultured bacterium | reverse complement strand
AGTGACTCACTAATCATCAATTGGGTGGATTTTTGGGAAAAGGGAGAGATTGAGAGATTTGGGCAATTATTTTCTGAACATTTTAAAACCCGGTCGTGGAGAAATAAACGATTATATTTAAATAATAAAAAACAACTCGAAACCATTTATCCCTGGAAAGATGTAACCGCCACAAAAATTTGGATTTTGCAATCCGACTATGAAGCGCTCATTCATTTTCAACAGGATTATCTTTGTCCGACATTTTTCAGCCATGGCAACAAACAGTTGCATCTGATCTGGGCCGATTCTTGCTGGCAAATTATCAACGAGGATTTTACAGCCACACAACCACAGGTAACCATTTCATCGGCGGTTGAGATATTCCTGAATAAATGGCGTAATGATTGGAAGAGCAGCGACATTGATCAGTATATCAGTCATTATGATTCCTCGTTTTCTTCTCGCACATATGCCTCACGAAAGGAATGGTTTGCCTATAAAAAAGGTGTTTTCGCGAAATCTCAAAACATCGACATAAAAATAAGCGAAATTGCCATCTCCAGCACCGATCCTTATCAATGGACGGTCACTTTCAGACAGGATTACAAATCGGGCAACTATCATGATCAAGGAAAGAAAACAATTCTGATAAAAGGTCATCCTCAAACACCCGAATGTTTTAAAATATTTTCTGAAAATTGGGAGTCTTTGAAATAACATGAAACAACGAATTATTTGGTCTTGTTTCCTATCCCTTGTTCTTCCGTTTCTTGGATTCGCCGATTCTCAAAAGAGACCCTACCAGGAAAACATTACCTATTTTAAAAACAGCCCGAATCAGCTGGATATCTATCGCCTTTACGGTCGGCTTGATGGAAATACCGTTTTTATTCTCGGCGGGATTCAGGGTGACGAGCCCGGTGGTTTTTTATCAGCGGACCTCTATCCGAATCTGGTCCTTGACCGGGGCAATCTGATCGTCATTCCCCGGGCAAATTTTCATTCCATAATAAAAAACAACCGCGGCGTTAACGGTGATATGAATCGTCGTTTTGATAATCAACCACCCAATGACATTGAAGACCAGATTGTAGAGATTATTCAGAAATTGATGTCTGAATCCGACCTGTTTTTAAATCTCCACGACGGCTATGGCTATTATCGTGAAACCCATATTGATGACAGCCATAATCCGCACCGTTTTGGTCAGTCGATTATTGCCGATACCGATTATTATCTCGCCGAAAGAGACTCGCTGAATTTAGAGCAAATGGCCCAAACCGTTCTTGAACGTGTAAACCGGCGGATTGAAAATCCTGAACATCATCTGCACTTTATGAATACCCGCACGCTGGAGAAGAACACCCAATTTCCGGAAATGAAAAAATCAGCTACCTATTTCGCCCTGATAAATTTTGGCATTCCGGCATTTGGAATCGAATCATCGAAAAATCTCAAAAGTCTCGATCTGAAAATCCGGTATCACAACTATGTTATAAATGAATTCCTGAAACTTTTCGGTGTGGAGCCAGAACATCCTGCAATTATATATGAGCCGCCAAAACTTATCTATCTTTTGATTTCTGTTAATAATAACGTTTCAATGGTGATTGACAATAAAAACACCGTTAAATTAATCAAAGGTGACCAGATTCAGATCACTCATATCGAATCGAATTACTCCCGCGGACTGAGCTGCGATATCCTGGGCTTGGGGGACGAGCAGGATTTTCAAAAAAGCTTTACAATCAATGCGCCAACGCGAATCATTATCCGGAAAGATAACCGTGTTGTCGGCGAAGTTGCCCTGGATGTCAGTACTTTAAACAGCCAGATGTTCACTTACATCATTGACATAAACGGAGAAAGACGAGCATTACTGGACGGCCAGACACTCCGGGTTAAACGTCGTGATAAAATCAAAATCGTCAATGTCCTGCATGATCAGCTAAACTCTGATCATTATAAAGTAAATTTAAAAGGCTACGTTCCACCCGGTGATTATAACTCCGGCGAAGACCGGAACTTTGTGATCGACATTGGTTCCCTGTCCTGGAAAAAATACTCCCTGAACGGGGACGGAAAAATTTTCCCATTGGTCGTTGTTAAAAACGGTGTAGAGCTGTCCCGGATATACATTTCCATCGAATAGGGCCAATCCCGGGTATTCTTCTCTAATTTTACATGCCCGGCTTTTTCGTTGACATTGAGACTGTCTCTCAATTAAATTCAACCGCTTTTTTCTAAACCGGAAATATGACTTTATACAGAGGTGTAATTACATGTTTAAAAAGACCAATATTCGCTTCATCATCATTGGACTCGCATTGCTCCTGGCCGGATATTCACTATTTTGGACCATTGCATACAACACGTTCTCCGAAGAAAAACTGGAGGCGATGCGCACAGATGGAACAATCGACCAATTTGAAGCACGAACAATCAGACTCGGCCTGGATCTCCAGGGTGGCATGCATGTTGTCCTCGAGCTAAATATACCCAGACTCGTTGAGACGCTGGCTTCCAATAAAACGCCCCAGTTTGATGCACTGCTGGAAAAATGCACCAAAGAACACCGGGAATCCGGTGAAGATTTCTTTACGATATTCCGTCGAAATGTCGATGTCGAAGACTTTAAACTGGTTCGTCATTTTAATGATCGCGGTTATAAAAATTCTGAAATTATTGCCAGTCTGCAGGATGAATCCAAAGATGCCATGCAGCGCGCTCTTCAGATTATCCGTAACCGGGTTGATCAGTTTGGCGTTTCTGAACCGACGATTCAGAAAGCCGGCCAAAATCGTATCATCGTTGAACTTGCCGGTATCAAAGATATTGAGCATGCCCGCAACCTGATCCAAAGCACAGCGTTGCTGGAATTTACGCTTCTGAAAGATCCGCAGGTAACACAGTCCTTTATCAGTTCGGTTGACAATTATCTAAAAACAGGTCACGGAGATATTGTAAAGGAAGAAACTGCGGAAGAAGACACAACTGTCGCGCTAAAAGAATCCAAAGACAAAGCGGTCAGTGTCAATGAACTCCTTGGAATTAGCGAAACCGATGCCGAGATGGAAAGTAGTGACAACGATACGTCCCTTGTCGTCGATGAAGAGCTTTTTGCCGAAAAGCCCTTTTCTTCACTAATGCGAAATGTCCACAACTCCATCGGCGTTCCGGAAAAGAATGTTTATGCCGTTAAAAAAATCCTGGCAAATCCAGAAGTCCAGAAACTGTTGCCCTACGACTCAAAATTTCTATGGTCGGCAAAACCAGAACGGGTGACGACCAACGACGGTAAAACCGAAAATTACTACCTGTTATATCATCTAGAGCGCGAAGCCGGAATCCAGGGAAAATATATCACCAAGGCGACCGCCACCATCGGTGGCGCTCAAACCAAAGCATCCGGTCAACCAATTGTAAATATTAGTATGAACAATGAAGGCGCCAAAATATTTTCACGTTTAACCGGTTCAAATATCGGAAAATTTCTGGCCATTATACTGGATGATAAAATCTACATGGCTCCCCGGCTCAGTGTTAAAATTCCAAACGGATCGGCCTATATTGAAGGACTTGAGAGTATGG
>CAZAKB010000131.1:0-8247 GCA_964485475.1 uncultured bacterium | reverse complement strand
ATCCCGGCGGGGCATTCATCTTTGACGCCTTTGTGCCCAATCTGCGGCAACTCATTGATGGCCTTGACAAGCAGACTGATTTTGACGGCGAATACGAACCGGGCAAAAAGCTGAAACGCATTGTCTCGACCAAACCCAACCTGATTCGGCAACTCATCAATATTCATTTTCACCTGGAATGGGATGAAGATAATCAGGTCAGGACGCACGATTGGCATGTCCCCCTGCATTTCTTTTTCCACTATGAACTGGAACACCTGGTTGAGCGCTCCGATTTCGAGAACTATCAAATCCTGGGTGATTACAACGGTTCCGAACTGAATGAAAGTTCAAAGGAGTTCATTGTCGTTTGCCGGAAGAAATAAATCCCGGAAAATTATTTTTCCACCTGTCCGCTTAATCCTCTAAATTATATCATGTATTTATTGACTTTTAGTATTATCCTGCCTGCTGTTTTTATGCGGCAGACCGACGGCAGCTGGCGTTTTGTCCGGGATTAAATCAGTGAATCTGCGCCAAGAACATGATTCCCGATATGCTGATTCTGTTGACTTCGGCCGGCAACAGTTATATCCGTGGTTCCCTGACCTGCAAATACTGCCAGCAGCGGAAACTGGGCTGCCCTGCGGAAAAACTGTTCAATAAAGAAAAATAATGGAAAAAACCACGAAGGCGCTAAGGCACAAAGGATTTTTAGATACATGGAATTGCCCGGAATAACACGGGAAACACAGAGGAAATTTTAATTTTTACTTATAATTTTTTACTTGATGAAAATTGAGAAACCACGACTCTATGCCACACTGTTAATCCTGGGCACCGGTATATTGCTTTTTCGCGCTATCCTGCGGCTGTCCCAGGGAGCCATTGCGGTCCATGTCCCCTGGGTTTTTGCCCTGCTCATTATTGAGACATTGTTTGATTCCGCCTGTTTACTGAGCGCTGTCTGGTGGTGGATCAGCAATGATCAAAGCAAGGACCAGGTACCCTTGCGGATCGCCTCTGCTGCGGTAATATTGCATGGAACCCGGGTTTGGATTTTTGTTCTGGCGCGAATCGGGCCATGGAAAAATTTTGACATCAGGCCGGAGCAGCTGGCAGATCATGCCAGATGGTGGAGTTGGGGCTGGCTTGTCGTTGCTGCCGTCCTGGCGACATCGACTGTCATCGGCGTCATTTTCATCTGGATAATCCGACGGCGCACCCGGAAAACAGCCCAATGACTATTGATTACAGAACCATAGAAAAAACCGATTATCCCTTTCTGAGGGAAATGCTGTATGTCGCGGTGTTTGTGCCGCCGGGCGGTGAACCTTATCCCCGCAGCATACTCGATCTGCCGGAAATCGCCAAATATATCAACGGCTGGGGCAGACCGGGGGATTTCGGACTGATTCTGCTGAAAGATGACAATGCCGTTGGCGCAGTTTGGAGCCGCCTGTTTTCCGAAATGAATAAAGGCTATGGTTTTATCGACGCCGATATACCGGAATTTTCCATTGCCGTCAAACCTGCATTTCAAAACCACGGGTTGGGAACCCAACTAATGCAAGCGTATTTTGACGCCGCAAAAGCCCGGAGCATTCAGGCAATATCCCTGAGTGTTGACCAGCGCAATCCGGCAGTGAATCTCTATCTGCGGCTGGGATTTCGCATTGTAAAGCGAAACGAAACCGATTACATAATGTTGAAAGAACTGGAATGACACAAATAACTGCCATCCGGGCGGATATCACGACATTGAAGGTTGACGCCATTGTGAATGCCGCTAATTCATCATTGCTGGGCGGCGGTGGTGTAGACGGTGCCATTCACCGGGCAGCGGGACAGGAATTGCTGGTAGAATGCCGGACACTGGACGGCTGCCAGACCGGTGATGCAAAATTAACCAAAGGCTACCAGCTCCCGACGAAGTATGTCATTCATACGGTTGGTCCAGTCTGGCGAGGCGGTAACGCCGGTGAAGCCGAATTGCTGGCAAGCTGCTACCGGAAATCATTGGAGATCGTACTGAATTATAACATCAAAAGTATCGCCTTTCCGGCAATCAGCACCGGGGTTTATGGGTATCCCATTGAAGAGGCGGCGGAAATTGCTGTTCGGACTGTCCGGGAGTTTCTCGAAAACAACCATTCCGCCATAGAGGTCACCTTCTGCTGTTTTTCAGAAAGCGACCTCCGTGTATATCAGAATAATCTATAGGTGCATGGAATCACTTAGTGGTACAGTATGCCGGGAACGCACGTTCCGATGGAACGTTCATTGGTCTTCCTGTAGTTTCGTGTTATATTACTGATGTAAAATCAGGAAGGACTTCTTATGCCCCGTAATCTACTCCTCATCAGTAATTCAACTCTCCACGGCAGCGGTTATCTCGATCATTGCGCTGAAAACATCAAAGAATTTCTGGGAAATAGAAAAACTGTGGTATTCGTACCTTTTGCCAGACCGGGTGGTATCAGTCATGACGGCTATACAAAAATTGCCCGGGAACGCTTTGCCAAAATGGGGTTCGAACTCTCGGGAGTGCATGAAACCGATGACATGAAAGCGGCCATCCACAACGCTGATGCCATTTTCATAGGCGGTGGCAACACTTTTGTGCTGCTTTCTGGCCTTTATCAAAATGATTTGATCGATACTATACGGAAAGAAGTTGCTACTGACAAACCCTATATCGGCACCAGCGCCGGTTCCAATGTCGCCGCCCGCAGCATCATGACCACCAATGACATGCCGATCATGTACCCGCCATCCTTCGAAGCATTGAATCTCGTTCCCTTTAACATCAATCCTCACTACCTTGATCCCGATCTCAATTCCAGGCACATGGGCGAAACCCGGGAAACCCGGATTAAGGAATTCCATGTGTTCAATGACGTTCTGGTTATCGGACTGCGGGAAGGCGCCTTGCTGCATGTAACCGACAACCACATGATTCTCAAAGGCAGCACCGGGGCACGGCTGATGCAGGCCGGGCAAGAAGCGGTCGAATATCTGCCTGGTGATGATTTGAGTTTCTTATTGTAAATTGCCACTGAGTCATAGAGAACACGGAGCAATTTTAGATTTTACATTTCATATATGAATCGATTATTGTCCATATCATTCCTGATGATTCTGCTAAGTGTAATGGCTCATGCCGGCGATAATGATATCAGCGAGCTCATTACAAAACTTGATAAATTACCCGTGGAAAATCGCCTGGACTGTCTTGAAAAGTATTCCAAAGATGATCTGGAATTTCGGGAACATTATACTCTGACCGCTGACTTTCGGCTGTTCGATTTACGAATCGCCCGGATGACCTTGGGTGAAGTCACTATCAGCGATCGGGATTCTTTTTCCATTACCTACGATCCACCGTTTGAGAAATGGGATACCCGTTATCTTAGTTATTGGATAAATGACTCCATTTTTGTTGATGAAGTTATAGGCCAGGCAGCAGAGAAAATCCGTTATCAGAGAGACAACACCGGGTGGACATTCAGCGCCTATGAGAGTGAGAATCCCCGGGAATCGAAACAGCAAATTTTTCAAAAAGGGCTCACGACTTCGGCAACGAATCTTATCGAGTTCACTCGTCTGCTTTATCACCGAAAATTATCTGATATTCGTGAAGTATTATTCCTCGCAGAGACCTATCCTATCAGCCTGAAAAAAATACCCGACGAATCTGCGAAATTTACCATCTATAAACTAAAATGGAAGATCAGCAAAGGTGAAGAACTGGTACGTCTGCACAGTGTTCATCTGGTAGGCATGGAAACAGAAACTCACTTTATTCCCGTTGGCGGCATTCTGAAAGTGAGTTTTGTCGGTCTGCTGGACGTTAACCTGATCGGCATCATTCAATAAAATTGGATACGGAATCACTCGGAGTAGATACTGAGGTTTTAGAGAATTTTAAAAATTTTTCCTTTTCGACCCGAATAATTAAAGCACCATATATCTATTTCGAGATATCGCATAACAGATGATACGCTGGTGCGATCGATTGAAAATCATTGATCAGAACATTCACCAGGTCATTCGAAAAGAGTAGATCGTCCACAGACCGATTGCAGACCAGATAAAGATCTTTCCGCTGGTACCAGTTCATGATTTCCGCCGGTTTTCCGGGATCAAAAATCCGTTTATAGGTATCGCCGGCCAATTCAAACACATGCTGGTCCCGAACCAACTTCATGACATGCATGACATCGGGAGATTCCGCATCAATCTTTGCCCGCAGCTTTGCCATTGTGCCCGGAGTCGGCGAATAGAAACCCATGCCATAACGATACCGATCGTGGTAAATCTCAAAGAAATAACCCGGTTTGGACTTCCAGTTGGGATCGGGATTTTTAAAGACAATCCACATATTGGTCCGGAATAGCGATTTATCCTTACTGAACCGTGTGTCCCTGAAAATCCGAGATATCGTCTTATTGACGGCCGGTTGAATTTCAAAACCGGCGTCAATGGTCAGCATGAAATCGCCCAGTTCCATAACCAATTGGCGAAGTGGTTTCATAACGTGAATATTATACACATCACGGTGTTTTTCAAACCAGGCTTTACTATTATTTCTCCCTAAACTTTTCAGAAATTTAAACGTTTCCGGGGAAAACCCATGGAATTCTTCGAATAAATAATTCTTCATAAATTGTCAGTTATTCAGTGATTGTTTCGAGACTAATAAAGTCGTCCAAATTTTTCTTATCCGGCTTATCTGGCCATTTTTCCGGAATTCCGAGGGGAGTTGTACATACAATCTCATAGCGTTCCGGAATCTGAAATACATCCCTTACAATTTCAAGAGGAAAGGAATCCGTCAGAAAAACCGTCCCGTATCCCAGCGCTCTGGCTGCGACCATCAGATGACTGGCCGCCATCGGGCCATCCCATTTATTATAATTGGGGTGTTTGGACTCATTATCCGTTAAAACCACGATAAAGACCGGGGCTTCAAGATACTTTTTCTGTCTTTCGATCAGCTGTTGACGTTTTTCCGGGACCTCTTCGCCAGTCAATCCGCGATTGGCCTTATAATAATCAATATAGGCGTCGGCGGTTGCATTGTTGAGAGCATCGATTTTTTCACGATCTTTGATGACCAGGAATTTCCAGGGCTGCTGATTGCCTGATGTCGGCGCTGTTCGGGCAATGTCAATAATTTTTTCAATCTGTTCATCGGGAATTGGATCGCTTTTATACCCGCGAACCGATCGACGGTTTTCAAACATGCTGAATAAATACTGTTGTTCCTGGCTGTATGGTTCCTTAGAGTGTTGCTCACAATTCACCAGTAGACACAAAAACACACTCACCATCACGATTGAAATTGTTCTCATTTTCATCCTCCTCCAAAATATAATGACAGTGTATTTAATCGGAAAACCCTGAAACTGCATCATTCATAACGCAATGCCTTGACCGGGTTCGTCACTGCCGCTTTAATGGATTGAAAACTGACGGTCAGCAGGGCGATCAACAGTGAGATTAGAAGCGACGCGACAAACGTCCAGACACTGAGAGTCGTCTGGTATGCAAAATTCTGCAACCATTTCTTCAATGCATAAATCGCCAACGGTTGCGCTATGACATTGGAAATAACCACCAGAAGAATGAATTCCCGGGCCAGATGCCAGACGACATTTCCCTCGGTCGCACCGAGGATTTTACGGATTCCAATCTCTTTCGTCCGACGCTCAGCCACAAACGCCGATAGACCCAGCAAGCCCAGGCAGGCAATAAAAATGGTTATAATTGAAAAATAACTGAAGATAACAGCCAGTTTTTTCTCATCAGCATAAAATTCATCCAGTTTATTCTCAAGATAGATATAGCTAAAAGGCCGGTTATTCCCAAATTTTTCCCATTCAAATTTAATGAATTCAATCGTCTCTTCCCGATTTTCCTCCGATAAGCGGATACTCAACTGTCCCAGAAATCTATCAGCAATGATCAGCACCATTGGTTCCACAGGATTATGTAATGACCAGAAATTAAAGTCTTTAACCAGACCAATCACTTTTCCGTCCCGCTGAGCACTGCCATCAAGGTCAACACCGAACTGAATTCGTTTTCCGATTGCCTCGTCACCCCAATTCAGACGCATAGCGGCGGTTTTGTTAATGATGAACGCTTCCTTCATATCAGTACCCATTTCAAGGTCGTACTGTCGACCCTCCGCAAGTTCCATTTCCATCATATTAATATAATCGTAATCAATCAGTACAAAATTCAGCGCCTGTTCTTCCATCTGGCCTTCATTCTCCACACGCATAACAACCTTACCAAAATTTCCACCGGGAATACTGTTCGACCGGGCTGCACCAATGACACCGGGATAGCGCTTGATCTCTTCCAAAAAGGATTCAAGGTTATGTCTTATAAATGTCGTGTCACGGAGCTGGGCAACCAATACATTTTCCTTATCAAACCCAAGATCCGTGTTCCTGACGAAATGCAGCTGTCGGGAAACAGTGAAAGTCCCGACAATCATAAAAACGGAAATTGTAAATTGAAGGATTACCAGTAATTTTCGGAATGTGCCACTCTTTTTTCCACGGGTAAGCTCCCCTTTTAATATTCCGGCTGCTTCGAAAGAAGATAAATAGAACGCCGGATAACTCCCGGCCACAATTCCGGTTAGAATTGTAATACCCAATACCGACAGAATTAATCCGAGATCCTGAAAAACCGTCAGGGAAAAATCCCGCCCGGACAGATAATTGAAGGTCGGCAGAACCAGCGGTGTAATGATTACTGAAATAATCAGGGCAATAAAAGCCAAAATAATCGATTCTGCCAAAAACTGACGAACCAGGGCTGGCCGGTCAGCACCGGCGGTTTTACGAATACCGACTTCCTTGGCTCTGGAAGACGATCGGGCAGTGGCCATGTTCATATAATTGATACACGCAATCAGCAATATAAATATTGCCACAGCAATGAAAATATAGACATAGGCGATGTTACCGGTTGGCAGTTCATACTGAAGTTTTGAACTCAAATGAATATCTGCAATATTTGAAGCCATCAGGTTAAAACTACCATTCAGTTTATCACCGATTTCCCGCATATACTTATCATAAAAGGCCGGGAATTTCTCAATAATGTCTTTCATCCTGGTATTTTCATTCAACAAGACATACGTATAGGCCTGTATGTTCCAGAACCGTCCGGCACTGTTATCATTAAAGCGCTCCGCACCGAATTGTTTGACCGCCGTGGCAATGGAAACCAGGCCGTCAAATTTCAGGTGAGAATTCCCGGGAAGGTCCCGGATCACTCCGGTAACTTTAAAGGCGTCACCATCGGCATTACTGACAATTTCATTGATCGGATTTACATCCCCAAAATATTTCCGCGCCAGACTCTCGGTCATGATAATCACATTTGGTTCGGAAAAGGCCTTCTTAGGATCTCCATAAATAAACGGATGAGTAAAGATTCGAAATATCGTCGAATCCGCCAGATATAACCTGGTTTCAAAAAATTCCTTGTCTCCGTATTTCAATAATGTCTGATCATCCATTTTTAAGAAACGGCAAAACTCCTCAATTTCCGGGTACTCTGTTTTTAATGTCGGGCCCAGTGGTAAAGCCGTTACAGCAAACTGATCTTTTTTACCGCCGATAAAGAAATCGGAATCCAGGCGATATATCCGTTCATATTTTTCATGGTATTTGTCATAGGAAAATTCATAGCGGACATAGAGTATAATCAGCAGTGTACAGACAATCCCGATTGACAATCCAAGGATATTAATCAATGTATAAAATTTATTTCGAGAAAGATTACGAACCGCTATTTTCAGATAATTAATAAACATAAAAATCCCCTCTCCCTTTTATATCGATATGTTGGTGTAATAATTGAAAAATTACTTTTTCCGAAACATTATGGGAATCGAATCTCTTTCGGGCACACCGATCTGAACCAGGTCCCAATCCTTATCATGCTCATTAATCACATGGCGTAATGTTTTGATGCGGTCATCGGAATTATTGGAGTCACCCTCCCAGGCAACCAACTCAACCCGATAGTTCAATTTCCGTTTTTTCCCATTAATTGTGACTTCAATTTCAATATTCTGCTCAGGTTCAATGGATGGAATAGATAATACTATCTCGCGCATATCAACCCCCTAAAAATTGTAAAATGCCGGATAAAAATCCGGCATTTATAGTTTGGTCTTCCAATCATATGTGTCGCTTTTTTGACTTTTTCAGCAAAGTCTGTATTTCGAACTTATTG
>CAZAKB010000130.1:0-8259 GCA_964485475.1 uncultured bacterium | reverse complement strand
GTTTTAACGATCTCGACCAGGCCGGAATGCTGATCGAGGGTTTTGAAGAACTTGGGACTATGGCCACATTCTATAATTATCCATATTACCCGGAGTACATCGAGAAATTGGGATTTCAAAAAGAGGTGGACTGGATTGAATACCAGATTCAGACGCCTTCAGAAATCCCGTCGCAAATCGATCAGTTTGCCGAACGCATTGCCCGCCAGCAGAATTTGCATATCGTCGAATTACACAGCCGTAATGATATTCTGAAATATGCCCGTGAGACATTTGATCTCTTTCAGCAGGCATATAAAGTTCTGTACGGTTTTGTTCCTCTCAGCCCCAGCCAGGTCGATGATGTAGTCAAGAAGTATTTCAGCTATATCAGCCATGAATATGTTGCGCTGGTGGCCGACGAAAATAATAAATTAGTGGCTTTTGGAATTACAATGCCGTCATTATCAAAAGCGTTGCAGAAGTCAAAAGGGAACTTATTTCCTTTCGGTTGGTGGTATCTTTACAGTGCCATGAAATGGTGTAAAGTGGTGGATTTTTACCTGATTGGGGTCAAGCCGGAGTTGCAGGGTATCGGTATTCCGGCTCTGATTCTGAACCAGCTCGGGCATTGTTTCCTGGATAAAGGAATTGTCTATGCGGAATCGAACCCGGAACTGGAAGTGAATGCCAAAGTCCAGTCGCAATGGAAATTCTTCGAACGACGCCAGCATAAGCGTCGGCGCGTATATGTCAAGTCCCTGTAATTGTAATTAATACTAGTTTTTGGAATGAATAGCATGAAAAAATATCTGGCAACCCTGGCATCTTTCCTTATCATGTTGTGTATTGGGGGAGTATATGCCTGGAGTATTTTTGTCCCGCCATTGATCACTGAACACGGGTTACTGACGTCACAGACCCAATTGGTATTCGGGTTTACCATTGCCACATTTGCCGTTGTCATGATTCTGGCCGGTCGCATCGAAAAGAAACGAGGGCCTCGTATTACAGCGATTATCGGCGCTGTTTTGTTCACCTGCGGGTATTTGCTGGCGTCCGTTTCTGGCGGAAAGCTCTCCGTGTTGCTGATTGGAATTGGTCTTTTTTCCGGAGCGGGCATTGCGTTTGGATATGTCACATCACTGGCAACCCCCATCAAATGGTTTCCTGATTATAAAGGACTGATTACCGGCGTTTCAGTGGCCGGATTCGGTGGTGGCGCTATCATCCTTTCCTGGATAGTTGAAACTCTGTTGGAAAAAGATGTCCCGGTTTTGCGGATTTTCCGGATTGTAGGCATCAGCTATGGAATTGTCGTTTTCCTGAGTGCCTTATTGTTTTCAGTACCAAAACAATTTCAGACCGAATCCGCAAAATCCATCATACCACTTCGAGAGCATCTGAAAAACTCAAAAATCTGGGTGCTATTCCTGGCAATGTTTTCCGGCACATTTGCCGGGTTGCTGATTATTGGGAATTTAAAACCCATTGGGTTGAATTTTGGTGTTTCCGAAGTCTATGCGACAATAGCGATCAGTTTTCTGGCGATTGGCAATATGATCGGAAGGGTATTATGGGGTTTTGTTTCAGACAGATTGGGAGGTCGCCGATCCATTTTATTGGCCTTGGCCTTGCTGACACTTTTTACACTGCTCGTTATTCCCGGATCCCACTCAGATTTGACGTTTTTATTTATTCCGTTTCTGGTCGGTCTGGGATTTGGGGCGAACTTCGTTTTATTCGCAGCGGAGGTGACCCAGCTATTCGGGGTTGCCAAGATTGGGACGATTTACCCGATTGTATTTCTCAGTTACGGATTTGCCGGAATTATCGGGCCGTCCATCGGCGGCGGACTCTATGACCTGACTCAATCATATACAATCCCGATTATTATTTCAGCGGTTATCTGTGCTCTGGGAATGGTGATTTTTTATCGAATGATTCCTCCCCGCAAAAGTATTTGAATAATTTTATACTTACGGATTAGTATTCGTGAAAAAAATCTAAATAGTTGCACGCGCAACCAATATGTACTATATTTGTGCCCGGTATTTACAAATATGAAGGATTAAATTTGAAAACTAACAATCATATATTGGCGGATGAAAGAGTAGGCCGCTTATTAATAAAACTATCCGCACCGGCAATGGTGGGCATGTTTGTCATGTCGTTGTATAATGTCGTGGATACAATTTATATCGGTCGGGGAGTGGGGCCGTTGGCGATTGCCGGAATTACCATTGTATTTCCAATCCAGATGGTCGTTATGGCGATTGCCATGATGCTGGGTATCGGGGGGGCTTCGATAATATCCCGGTCACTGGGGGCTGGTGATTTGCCAAAAGCCAACAAGACCTTTGGTAATGTCATGACGATGGTTATCTCCTTCAGCATTATTGCTGCTACGTTGGGTAATTATTTTCTCGATGATTTGTTGAGAATATTCGGGGCAACTCAAGGTATTCTTCCTTATGCCCGTGAATATGCCTCCGTGATTTTATACGGGACTGTCTTTTTTTCCTTTGCCATGACAAGCAATAATGTGATTCGGTCCGAAGGACGGGCAAAAATTGCCATGACCGCTATGCTGGTTTCGGCAATTATGAATATTATCCTCGATCCGATATTTATTTTTGGATTAAAAATGGGAGTACGCGGCGCCGCGATTGCGACCGTACTGTCACAGATAACATCGTTCGTATATTTGATTTATTATTTTATATCCGGGAAAAGCAGCTTGAAAATCCACATGCGTGATTTTATCTTGAAAAAGACCATTGTTCTCGAATGTTTTGCCATCGGTTCGGCGTCGTTTATCCGGCAGGTATCGAGCAGTGTTATGATTGTGGTCATGAATCATACCCTTACTGTTTACGGGGGAGACCTGTCCATAGCGGTGTTTGGGATTATGAACCGAATGCAGATGTTTGTGGCGATGCCGATTTTTGGGATTGCCCAGGGATTGCAGCCGATTGTCGGGTTTAATTATGGGGCCCGGCGGCTTGATAAGGCTAAACGAGTTCTCGCCCTGTCTATTAAAGCAGCAACGGGTGTCAGTATCATCGGTGCGGTGATTCTAATTGTTTTTCCGCGGGCATTGTTATCGGTTTTTTCGACAGATCCCGAGCTGCTGGCAATGGGGACCCGAGCGGTGCGTATATTCATTTTAGCGTTGCCGCTGTCTGGATTTCAGATTGTGGGAGCTACGCTGTTTCAGGCGATTGGCAAAGCCCAGCAGGCTTTATGGCTGACGATCAGTCAACAAATCACGCTCATTACACTTATTATTTTATTACCCCGTCTGTTTTTATTGGATGGAATCTTCTTTTCCTTCCCGATTGCAGGCGTTCTGTTTTTCTTTGTGACTCTGTGGCTCTATTTGCGGCAAATCAGGGAATTCGATCAATTAATGTTGGTCAAGCAGGGAGCATGACTATGAAAAATCTTTCTTCCGTTAGCCGGTTTCTATCCTGTTTGTATCGTCACACTCAAATGTATTTTGATCGTCAGTTAGGTCAGTATAAGCTTAGTTATGGTGCGCTCTCTTTTCTCATGGTCTTATTTCATCACGACGGCATTCACCAGGAAGAAATCAGTCGCAAATTATCCATTGATAAAGCCACAACAACACGAGCGATTCAAAAACTGATTGAATCGGGATATGTCCGCAGGGAAACGGACTCTGCTGACCGCCGGGCGTATTTCATTTATCTCACGGAAAAAGGATTGGCGTTAAAACCCGAATTACACCAATTATCCCGGGATTGGTCAGCACAATTGACTTCCGGATTTTCTTCAGAGGAAAAGGTCCAGGTATTCCGTTTGCTGGAAAAAATGAGTCACAATTCCGCTATATTAAAAACAAATCAAAATCCATCTGAAAACGATTAAATATTTCCTTATAAACAGGGTGATTATTTTGTTTGGATTTGATTGAAAATAACTGTATTATTGCGGCGTTTTTTTGACCATTTTTAATCATCGTATTAACAAATGGCAGGGCGTTGTTGGAAACTAATATAGGGGGATTTATGCGATATGAAAAAAGAGATCAAAGGTTATGGCCCACACTTAATGCTGGATTTGAATAACTGTAATCCGGAGATTCTTGACAATCTGGATGCCTGTTACTATCTTCTGAATGAACTGCCTGTAATGATTGGAATGACAAAAATAACCCGCCCATATGTTTTTCGGTATGAGGGATCATCACCCGGTGATGACGGGATTACTGGCGTTGTGATCATTGCGGAAAGCCACATCTCGCTGCATACCTATCCCAAGAAAAATTTCGTGTTTGTCGATCTGTTTTCATGTAAAGATTTTGATGTTGAAATGGCGAAAGCCTACGTGATTGATTATTTTCAGTCAAAATCCCCTAAAATTCATCTGCAAATTCGCGGAGAAGAGTTTCCCGACGCCGGAAACGCCAGCAATTAACATGACAATCACCAAACAGAATCAGAATTCCGGTGCCTTCGGTAATTTGGAACAGCCTTATTGTTCCTATGACTCCGCCCGGATTGCTATTCTGCCGATTCCCTATGACGGGACTTCGACCTGGATCAAAGGCGCAGACAATGGTCCTGCAGCATTACTGGAAGCCTCGGGAAACATGGAACTCTATGATATTAAAACAGACAGCGAAGTGTATCGTCAGGGAATTGTAACCCTGGAACCACTGAATTGTCCCAATGACCCGCAGAAAATGACGGAGCAGGTTTTTCAGACTGCAAAAACAATCTTAAACGACGGAAAATTTGTAGTTGGTCTTGGCGGTGAACATTCCGTGAGCAATGGTCTGGTGAAAGCAGTAGTTGAAAGATTTGAAAATGTTTCGGTTCTGCAGTTGGACGCCCATTCCGATTTACGGGATGAGTACGAAAACAGTCCCTATAATCATGCCTGCGTCATGGCCCGGATTAAAGAACTGTGTCCCATTGTTCAGGTCGGTATCCGCAGTATGGATGTTTCTGAAAAGAAAAACCTGGATCTGAATAGGGTTTTATTTGCCCATGAATGGTTTGATCATCCTGACCCGCTGGAATGGATTACTTCACGTCTAACGGAAAATGTCTATATCACCATTGATCTGGATGTTTTTGATCCGGCGATCATGCCATCAACCGGCACACCGGAACCAGGTGGATTGTGGTGGTATGATGTCATGAAAATAATAAGCGGGGTTATCGCTGAAAAAAATGTGATTGGAATGGATGTTGTTGAACTTTGCCCCGACTCTTCCAAAAAAGCGCCGGATTTTATGGCGGCGAAACTCATTTATCGTACCCTGAGTATGATATTCCAAAAGGAGAAATAAACATGAAGAAACATGATTTTCTGAATGAAATAATTCAGCATATCGATATTAAATCCTTTGACGCCCGGCCGATCATTGACAGCTATCGTACGATGGCATTCCAGGCCCGGAACCTGGCGACAGCAACGGATATTTACAACCGCATGTTGAAAGATAAAGACTGCAGCGTGATCCTGACCCTGGCCGGATCGCTGTTCAGCGCCGGGTTAAAAGATGTGGTGGCTGATATGATAGAGCATAATATGGTAGATGCCATTGTGTCTACTGGTGCGGTCATTGTGGACCAGGATTTTCTGGAAGCACTGGGCTTTAAGCATTATATCGGAACGCCTTTTGTCGATGATGCCGAATTACGGGAACTGATGATAGACCGGATTTACGACACCTTTATTGATGAGGAAGAACTGCGGGTTTGCGATATGACGGTTGGCGAGATTGCTGATAGTCTCGAACCGCGGCCCTATTCTTCCCGGGAATTCATATATGAAATGGGACGCTACCTGGATAAAGTCGGCATTAAAACCGAAAAGTCAGTGATTTATTCGGCTTATAAAAAAGGCATACCGATTTTCGTGCCGGCGTTTTCCGATTGCTCGGCGGGATTCGGACTGATTCATCACCAATGGCATCACAAAGACAAATACCTGAGCATCGATTCGGCCCGGGATTTCCTGGAACTGACCCAGATCAAACTGGAATGCGCCGAAACCGGCATCCTCATGATCGGTGGCGGTGTGCCAAAGAATTTTACCCAGGATATCGTAGTTGCGACTGAAGTTCTGGACGAAGATCGCCCGATGCACAAGTACGCGATTCAGTTAACTGTTGCTGATGAACGGGACGGCGCGTTGTCGGGATCGACTTTGAAAGAGGCAAGTTCCTGGGGCAAGGTTGACACAACTTATGAGCAGATGGTTTTCGGTGAAGCCACGGTGACCATGCCGCTACTGGTGAGCGACGCCTATCATCGGGGACACTGGAAAGAACGCCAGCCAGCGAATTTTCAAAAACTGTTCCAGAAATAGAATTTTAACATTATTTATCAAATATACGTAGGGGCATAGCATGCTATGCTCTTATTTATTATTTGAATTTCATGTTAATCATCTGGTTCTTTTTCCTTGATGATAAAGAACTAAAAAATCACCGGCTGACGAAAATCATTTAAATTTTGACGATAGTGTAAAATTGGTAATTGTTATTGTGATTTTCTAAGGCCGGATGGAATTTAATCCGACCAGTCATTCCGATCCCGCTCCGGCGGGAAAAGGAATCTGTGTTGACAAATGTGTTTTTCATAAACAGATCGCTTTGTCGTTCATTGCATTCACTCCTCTCGATAGGCGAATGGTAGATACAAGAATTGAGATATACTATTCCAACTCTTGATAACACTGTTCAGGGGTGGCTGTCTTTTTCAGTAGAGGCAATTCATGAATTGCCCCTACAACTTTTTCCTTTTGAATTTGGCAGGTATAAGGTTTAATTTCAAACAATTAACAAGGCTGTCGATGAAACGATTTTCTGGAATTCTGAATATATTGATCAGTGTTCTGATGATTTTGCTGCTGGTCTCCTGTAAAGAATGTCCCACGGAACCGAAGCCAATCGACTATAATCTCCAGTTATCCGTTCGCTTTCAGGGATGTAAAAGCATCAAATTCAACCTGAGTTCTGCGGACAGTACCCGGGAGAAAATTTGGGTGTTAAACCGGGATGGTCAATTTATATCATCAGATACTTTATATGGATCAGATACAGTCATTACTGATAATACTGTGTCTGTTGATAACACATATAAATATCAGGCACTGTTCTATAACAAATCAGACAATTTCCTCGATTCTTCAACCACATTGGAAGTCGTAATGCTGCCCAGCACTAGCCATGAGTTTACCTGGGAATTGGATACTATTGGATACTCGGGCGATCTCTGGGATGTTTTTGCAATTAGTGAAAATGATGTCTGGGTAGTTGGAACTTTTGAGATTGAAGAACCTGATACTGTTATTGGAACTGAAAAGACACAATGCAATGCAGCCCATTGGGATGGTGAGGAGTGGATAAAATATCAAATTCCAGTCGATTATAGAGGATATATTTGGCCTGACCCATTGTATTCCGTTTATGGCTTCAGCGCCGATGAAGTGTATTTTTTATCCCACACACGATTAGTGTTATGGAACGGATCGGAATTCATTCAGATGACAGATTTTCTTGACGATCCAACAATGTGGGCAGTAAATACACTGTGGGCTCGTTCCAGTACTGATTTGTATGCAGGCGGAGTAAGGGGCTATATGGTGGCCACTGATGGACTAACTGTTAATCCAGTCCCAAAATTCACTGAACTTGGAATAAGAGAAATAGTTGGTGATAGTTACAATAAACTTTGGGTGACGGCGGATAATGTTACTGGTGATGGAGAGTTCCACTATTTTGATGGGGATCAATGGCAAAAGATGTGGGATGTAGATAATCTGTTTTATCCCTTTTCCGGTCCACTTGGTTATGAATATCTTCAGACAGATGCACTTTTTCCAATAGATGATTCATATATTGTGATGATGGTTGGGGGAAATAACGCAATGGTTGTCATCCACTCACAAGACGATTTCAATGATTATGATATATTGTTTTTTCTTGAAAAAGGTTGGTGGAGAGCAATTGATGGTAATGGGATAAATGATTTTTTTGGTGTTGGGAATAGTACCCTTGCAACCCATTTTAACGGTACTAGTTATCAAAATTATCCTGAAATATCTATAGGCAGTTTTTGGGAAGGTGTTGATCAGATTGGCGATTATGCATTTATTGTAGGCAATCCGGCTGGCCCGGTGGTTGCTATAGGAAAGCGATAGATTTTACCTTTTAAATTGAAGTGTGTTAATATAATTCCATTTGCCTTAGGTGGTCATGACGAAAATCACAGAATTCAGTTTAGGAGTTGCGAACAA